>CAZWWS010000044.1:0-22055 GCA_964637445.1 uncultured Muribaculum sp. | reverse complement strand
CTCACAGAAACGCACAGAAAGCCACGGACCATCGCGGAGATGGATAGTGACTATAGTGAGGATAGACATAAGGTTACGAAAACAGGGCAGGGTGGATAAAAAAATACCCCGGTGGACTATTCGTCGCATCGGGGTGTCGTCTTTGAGTATGTGGGCAATGTCAATCGTTTAGGGAGGCGAGATAGCGCTCTACGTCGAGAGCTGCGCGACATCCGGAAGCTGCAGCTGTGATAGCTTGCTGATAGTGAGGGTCGGCAACGTCTCCGGCTGCGAACACTCCGGTTACGTTGGTGGCTTGTGAGCGTCCTTCGGTGATGATAAACCCGGCTTCATCGAGATTGATTTGTCCTTTGAAAATGTCGGTGTTGGGCTTATGTCCGATGCCGAGGAAGAAACCATCGATTTTGATGTCGAGAGGGCTCTCTTGTGCCGTGCCTTTGTGCTGCACCAAGTGCGCCCCTTCTACAAATCCGTCGCCAAACAAGCCTACTGTATTGGTGTTGTAGAGAATCTCGATTTTCGGATTCTCTTCTACTCTACGTTGCATCATGTGTGATGCGCGCAAATAGTCTTTGCGAACGATTAGATATACCTTTGATGCGAGGTTGCTCAAATATGATGCTTCTTCGCATGCAGTGTCTCCACCACCTACCACTGCCACAACTTTGTTGCGGTAGAAAAATCCATCGCAAGTGGCGCACGCCGACACGCCCATACCGGCATATTTTTGCTCGTCGGCCAATCCAAGATAGCGAGCCGAGGCTCCTGTGGCGATAATCACTGAGTCTGCTAAGATTTCTTTGTCGTCATCGACTATAGCTTTAAATGGGTGTGAACTGAAGTCAACCGCCGTTACAATGCCACTGCGTATATCGGCACCGAATCGCGCAGCTTGATTGCGTAGATCTTCCATCAATTGATTTCCATCCACGCCTTCGGGATACCCAGGAAAGTTTTCTACTTCAGACGTTGTGGTGAGCTGTCCTCCCGGTTGCACTCCTTCCAGTAGGATAGGGGAGAGGTTGGCTCTTGATGTATATATGGCGGCTGTGTATCCGGCGGGACCGGAACCTATGATTAAGCATTTTGTCTTAGTTGTGCTCATGATTTTGATGTTATGTTTTTAGTGTTGGTATTATGTTTATCGCAGGTCTATTGTCTCTGCGTGTGGATATTTGCTTTTGCTGAAAACAAATGTCGATGTCGGATAGTTTACACCTGTTTTCACGTTCGTTACTCCGATAGTTGCCTGCATTCCGTTGTCAAGACTCAGCACTATCTTTGTCGGGTAGTAGCTTCGGGCATCCATAGTCACCACAGCCTTGCGTATCGACGCATAGCGGTCGATGGGGAGAAGCTGAATGGTGTAAGTGCCGTTTGGAGATTTCAAAAGCGAACTTTTATATGCCTTACGGAATGCTTTAATTATGGCAAACGGATTGACTTGCTGCAACTCTTCGGGAGTTGGTTCTGATATATTTACCTCATTGGTGGCCGGAGAGTAAGTCCACTGAGTCCTTCCGTCATACCACGTGGAGAGATCCGGCGAGTAAATATAAAACTTATCGCCCGACGATATGATTGAGCCTTTAGATTGCTCGCTTTGTGACGAGAATGTATAGTCGGCCGAAATGCTCGTTGCTTTTTGATACTTATCTGCAGCCGCTTTGAGTATCTCATCGGCTGTAACAGCCGAAATGCTTCCGGCAGTGAAAATAAATATGAATAAAGCTATCAGATGTTTCATAAATCAATGTTTTTGTAATATGACAATCATGGATGTCGATGGTTTAATTTCCATCCATGATTTCGAGCATACGTTCGAGCTGGAGCGAGTCGATCAACACTTGGCGAGGTTTGCCACCTTGCGATGGACCCACAATGCCGGCCGCTTCCATCTGATCCATAATCTTACCGGCGCGGTTGTATCCTATGGAGTATCGGCGTTGAAGCGAAGAAGTGGACGCTGTGTTTGATGTGATAATAAATCGGGCAGCTTCCTCGAAGAGAGAGTCGCGGTCGGCTACGTTGCTCATTGATCCTTCTCCATCAGCCGCGTCGGGAATGTATTCCGGTAGAAGATAAGCGTGTTCATATCCTATCTGCTCATCGATACTGTCGCAGATGGCCTCTACTTCAGGAGTGTCGATAAAGGCACATTGCACACGATCCATTTCGCCATTGATCGAGAATAGCATGTCGCCTTTACCTATGAGCTGATTGGCTCCGGGGCGGTCGAGAATGGTGCGAGAGTCGACCATCTGCGACACACGGAACGCTATACGACCGGGGAAGTTGGCTTTTATAATACCTGTGATTACGTTGGTTGACGGACGCTGAGTGGCGATGATAAGGTGCATACCCACTGCACGAGCCTTTTGGGCGATACGTGCAATTGGTGTTTCAACTTCTTTGCCGGCCGTCATAATCAAGTCGGCAAACTCATCTACGACCATTACGATATAAGGAAGATAGCGATGACCTTTCTCCGGATTGAGACGACGTGCCGTAAACTTGGCATTATATTCCTTTATCGAACGTACACCGGCATTTTTAAGCAAGTTATAGCGATTGTCCATCTCTACGCAAAGCGAGTTGAGCGTAGCCACGACCTTATTAGAATCGGTAATGATGGCATCCTCCTCTTCGGGAAGTTTTGCCAAATAATGATGTTCAAGTTTGCTATACAAGCTAAACTCAACCATCTTCGGGTCGACAAGTACGAATTTCAACTCGGCGGGATGCTTCTTGTAAAGCAACGATGCAATGATGGTGTTAAGACCGACAGATTTACCCTGTCCGGTAGCTCCGGCTACAAGCAAGTGGGGCATCTTGGTCAAGTCGGTGATAAATACATCGTTGTCGATGGTGGCTCCCATTGCAATCGGCAGCTCATACTTACATTCTTGAAATTTGCGTGAGCCGATAACCGAGCGAATCGACACTGTCTGTGGATCCTTATTCGGAACTTCAATACCGATTGTGCCTTTGCCGGGGATTGGTGCGATGATACGAATACCTTTGGCTGCGAGGCTTAGAGCAATGTCATCTTCCAATCGCTTGATTTTTGCGATGCGCACACCTTCGGCAGGGATTATCTCGTAAAGCGTTACCGTAGGCCCTACGGTAGCATCGATGTGAGAGATTGGTATTTCGTAGTCGTTTAGAGTCTTGGTGATACGTTCTTTGTTTTCCTCTTGCTCCTCTTGGTCGACATTATGCCCAGAAGTTGAAATCTCTTTGAGCAAATCAAGCGATGGGAATCGATAGCGCGACAATTCAGCCGTAGGGTCGTAGGCATCGATGTCATTGTCATCTACTGTGTCGATTTCGTTTGTTGTAATAGTCATTGTCGGCCCATCTGTACCATTATCCAAATCTTCCGGTAGGGTAGTGTCGTCTGTCGTGTCGTCGGGTTGAGCAATCTCAATATTCTCAAACGGATCGTCAAATGCCACTTGTTTAGGCTGTGTATCCTCTTTCGGCTCTTCAACTTCTGTAGCATTAGCAGTGTGCAGACCGGAATTTTTCATCTCCTCGTCTACGATGCGTTGCTTCTCGGCTTTCTCTTCTTGGATGCGATGCAGGCGTTCGCGTTGTGCTTTGATTTTCGCACGTGAACTAGCCCAAGCACGAGCTATATCATTGAAGAATATCGCCAGAATCAGTGCTACAAGAGCTGCGTTGACGCAAAAAGTCCCCAACATACCAATCATTGAGATCAGATATGAGTTGACGTGATAGCCATGGTAGCCACCCCAATGCGTTCCACTCGAAACGCCAATGGTGAGAAACCCGATTACCAACGATGCTGTGATTGAAAGTATCAGACACTTGAATGTCAGTGGCCAAAACTTGAATTTTTTCAGCCCGATAAGTGTTAATCCTAATGCTACGATATAGAATATGATAACCAACGAGCCTACGCCAAGCGATTCGGTAAACATCATTTGCGACAGATAGGCTCCCACCGGACCACCGGCATTCTCTACCGGTGTCGCTGATTGGGCTATCTGTTCGATTGTGTTGTTGATGATGCGACTCTGATCTTCATCGCCCGTGCGAAGAAACGAGATTGCACACACCAAAAGATAGGCTGCAAACAATAGGAGTGTAATCCCTAAAAACAAGTGAAAACGTCGGTCTTTGAGAAATGCGATAACCGAGGGCACTTGCTCCTCTTTTTTCGTAGCCGTAGCTTTCTTCTTGTTTTTGCGTTTCGGCGATTGTGGCTCTTCCGATATCGAAGAGGTATTGTCGTTATGACCGGATTGATTGTCGATAGTGTTGTCGAAATTCAGACTATCCGGGTCGTAATATTCCGAGCGATAAGATGATTGACGCATAAGAATTGTGATTGTGAGTTTTTATTATAATAGACTAAGAGAATGAATTATTTCTTTCGGATCGGGTGCTGAGAATACGAAACTTCCGGCTACAAGTATGTCGGCTCCGGCATCGGCAAGAAGTTTTCCCGTTTCTAAATTGACTCCGCCATCCACTTCGATCAAAGCATTCGACTTGCTGTCATTGATAAGTTGTCGCAATTGACGTGTTTTTTTTACTGCTCCGGGAATGAATTTCTGCCCTCCAAAGCCGGGATTTACCGACATCAGAAGCACCATGTCTACATCCGTGATGATGTCTTCAAGCACAGATACCGGAGTGGCCGGATTGAGCGTTACGGTAGCTTTCATGCCGGCTTGCTTTATCTGTTGCACCACGCGATGAAGGTGTGGACACACTTCATAGTGCACATTCATGATTTCAGCTCCGCAATCGCGCACCTGCGACACATATTTTTGAGGCTCAACTATCATTAGATGGACATCAAGCGGCTTCTTTGCATATTTCTGCACAGCCTTAATCACAGGAAAACCAAACGAAATATTCGGTACGAACACCCCATCCATAACGTCTAAATGGAGAAGTGCAGCATCGCTTTCGTTAAGCATTTCTACGTCGCGCTGTAGATTGGCAAAGTCTGCTGATAATAGTGATGGTGATACTTGCATTTTATAAGATTATTAGTATAATAGTAGCTTAATTATTTGTTGTCGGTTTTGTGCGAGGTTTGAACGCATTCCATAAGATGAATCCCACGCAGAACACACCGATAGCCACTCCCGCATAAGAGAGATAGGTGTTGTATTGCTCTACTTTATCGAAGAGGTCTTCCAAAGGGACAGTTTTGCCAAGCCACCAACCGAGAGCGGCAAGGATGATATTCCAAATCATAGCTCCAAGGCCTGTGAACAATACAAAAGTCCAAATATTCATACGAGCCAATCCGGCTGGTATGGAAATCAATTGACGCACAGCCGGAACCAATCGACCTATAAAAGTCGACATCGCTCCGTGTTTGTCGAAATATTGCTCAGCCTTCTCCACTTTAGCTTGGTCTATAAGACAAGCATGTCCGAAGCGGCTATTGGCAAACTTATACACAATAGGACGTCCAATCCATAGAGCCAAATAATAATTGATAAGCGCTCCGACAATAGCTCCGGCAGTTGCGGCCAATACGACCATGAATATATTCATATCTCCCTTCGTGCATGCCAAATATGCAGCCGGGGGAACTATTACTTCCGAAGGGAATGGAATGAACGAGCTTTCGATAACCATAAAAACGAATACAAATAAGTAGGTGGCATTGTCAACAAACCACTGAAAGAACGCAGCAGCATCGAATATTGCCAATGGAATCATGCCTAACATAAAAGTCAAAAAATAATTTAATTACTATGATATACAATTATATAAAATACAGATTGCAAAGTTACGCCAAAACGGAGAAATATGCAACTAAACTATTCCGATTTCGCGAAATAGCTGCACATAAAATTCGGCCTTTTTCTCTAATGCCAATGGGTAGGCTCTTGAGGTGGAAGGCATGCGCCATAGTCGCAATTTTCTGCCAAAAGATGTTGTCGCTTCTTGATAGCTTCCTACAGCCGGAATATCGGTGTTAATGATTTCTGCTATTGTCTGAGCAGCTTTCTCTCCGGTAGCCACCAGATCATTGCATTCGGGCATTTTGTCAAGAAGTTCAAAGAGCGGGACAGGGGTTATGATTTCAAGATATTTATCGGAGGCATTGTCGCGTAGACGCTTCACTTGCCGTGCTGAATCGTTGAGTGCAATGTGATGCTCTGTAAGCAACTGCTTTATATCATCGAGCCTAAATCGTTGCAAAGCAGTGTCGTAGAAATGATTTTTATCGTTGTGAAAAATAAGTCCCATTATACGCCAAAAGTCGTTAATACGATTGGGATAGTAGAAATCCATCAACCATTTCTCTCTTTTTGGAGGAAATGTGCCGAGGAAAAGCACCTTAGCCTCATCAGGAATAAAAGGTTCTAATGAATGCGTTTCTATCGGTAAATTATCGCTCATATTTCTTTTTTTTTATTTTTATGCAAAGATACATCCTAATGTGTCTTATATTTTGCTACAATAGCGTTTTTTTTTATTTATGCCCCAACAAATAAGTTGGTTAAATTTTGTGCCGATTGAATAAAAATGTGTAACTTTGCAAACCATTATTTACATAGCTATAGTAGAAATGAAGCACATAACGTCAGTATTGGCAGTAGTAGCGACAATGTTGGTCGTAAGTTGTTCTGCCCCTAAAAAAGTTCCGTATATGGTTGATGCCGAAACTATTCCGGCCGAAGTTTTGGCGCAAATCAATCCAATTGTAGAGCCGGTTGCAATGCCGGGCGATCTATTGAATATCCAAGTTACTGCCACTAATATGACGGCAGTATTACCTTTCAATAAAGGCCGATATATTGATAGTGAAGGCAACGTTGTGGAGCAACGCCTCACATCCGGCAACACTCAGAGTCAACGTAACTCTGTGGAGTATTACCTTGTAAATACAGATGGTGACATCGATTTCCCGATTGTGGGCAAGTTGCATGTAGGGGGAATGACTAAAGCAGAAATTGAAAATTTAGTCAAGAGTAGCATATATCCTAAATACATCAAAGAAAGTCCGGCAGTGGATATTCGCTTTATGAACTTCCATGTTACGGTGATTGGTGCTGTTCGCTCTCCCGGTGTTGTTACAGCTGATAATGAGCGCTTGAACATCTTTGAAGCACTTGCGAAAGCTGGCGATTTGGACATCAAAGGTGAGCGCGAAAATGTAAAACTCATACGTACTTATGGAGATGGTCGCCGTGAAGTAGTTCTTCTCAACCTCAATGACAAGAATATTCTTCTGTCGCCCTACTACAATCTTCAGCAAAATGATATTATCTATGTGCAACCCAACAAGTCGGCAGCCAACAACGCTTGGCAGTTGAATCCGGCTGTAGGTACGACGCTTACCGTTATCGGTGGCTTGTCGTCGATTGTAGGTCTTGTTCTTAGTATCATTACGCTTACGCGCATTTAATTTCATAACTTCTTTACACCTCAGTTATGAGTGATTTTATCGACGAAAAAAATAAAGAAATTGAAGAAGAAGCCTTCGATCTACAAGGGTTGATTTTTGAGTATCTTGCACAGTGGAAATGGTTTCTGCTTAGTGTCGTAATATGTAGTGCTGTCGCATTTTACTATGTGTCAACGATAGTGCCGACCTACACGGTTGGGGCTTCTATATATTTGAGTGATGAAAGTGCGTCCAGCTCGAATGCATTATCGTTCAATCAGAACAACCCGATGTTGGATATGAAGACCTACATCGACCAGACTGAAATTGAGATAATGAAGTCGCGCAACAATCTTATCAAGATTGTCGATTCCCTTGATTTGGCTTATTCGTATTTTAACGTAGAGCGTCTCCGCGACTATCCTATCTACGGGACCAATGCAGTTGAGGTAAGTCTTGACTCGATAAGCCTTCGCAATCTTACATCGCCTATCAAAATTTTGGCCTCAAAGACCGATAAGACTTATCATTTTGAGGTTAACACCACCTATGGTGGTGTTGAGGAAAGTAAAAAAATTGATACCGATTCGCTCCCGGTTGCAATCGAGCTGAGTCAAGGCACTCTTAATATCCTTCCATCACACACTACATCGACTCTTGATGGTGTTCAAAAGATTGTAGTGGAAAATCCTGTTTGGGTAGCTTCTCGCTTGGCTTCGAGTTTGCACATTGAGTATGCTAAAAACTCAGCAATGATTTTGCGTATTTCGTGTACCACTCCGCTCCCTCCTCAAGGTATCGACGTAATCAAAACTTTGGTATCGATTTATAATCAAGACATTATTGCCGAAAAAAATCTATCGGCTATGCAGACCGAGGCGTTCATTATCGAGCGTTTGGCGTTGATAGCCGGAGAGTTGCAAGATGTGGAAATCGAAGTAGAGCAATATCGCCGCGACAAGCAAATCACCGATATATCTTCCGAAGCCGGATTGTATTTGTCGCAGACAGCCGAAACCGACCAACGCTTGGCCGATGTGGATGCCAAACGCGAATTGGTGTCTAACGTAGAGAAGATCGTATCGACACAAGACGACTACACTCCGATACCTCAAGTCATCGACGACCCTGCATTGACCTCGATGATCGATGCATACAACAAAAAACTTGCTCAGCGTGCTGCTATGCTCGAAGGGGGTACGGAAAACAACCCAATCGTGCAGCAGATGCAAGAAGACTTGGCTCGTTCTAAAAACGAAATTTATCGCGGACTCGGTAATGTGAAGCAAAGCCTGAATATCAGCCGTGGTAATATCCGTCGTCAAGACAGCCGTATTTCCGGTAAATTGTCAAACATCCCGGTCTACGAACGTGAGTTGACAGGTATTTTCCGCGAACAGCGCGTGAAGGATAATATCTATAATTTCTTACTCGAAAAGCGTGAGGAAATAGCTTTGCAGAAGACTTTAGCCACTCCTACTGCTCGTTTTATCGACAACCCCTCGGGTGGAAGTTTGGTCGCTCCGCGTCGCATCATGTATGTTGGTATTGCTGCGATAATCGGTCTGCTCATTCCTGCTATAATCATATTCCTTCGCCGCTTGTTTTTCCCGATTTTCAAGGATAAGGACGACCTCGAACGAGCTACAAATGTTCCGGTTCTTGGTGAACTTAGTGTAGCAGAGACGGAAGAGAAATTTGTAGTGGAGGAAAATGTAACGACTCCGATAGCCGAATTGTTCCGACTGCTTCGCAACAATATCCAGTTCGCCCATTCAGGCAATGACAAAAGGGTAGTGCTTATCACGTCTTCTCTGTCGGGTGAGGGAAAAACTTTTGTGGCATCTAATCTCGCGTTGACATTTGCCGTAGCCGGAAAGAAGACTCTCGTGATTGGTATGGACATACGTCGTCCGGTACTTGCTCGCTTCTTTGGTATCGATAATCGACAAGGGGTTACATCTTATCTATCCGGACAGGTAAACGATATTTCGAGTATAATTGTACCTTCAGGACGTCACGAAAATCTATCCGTACTTTCTGCCGGTCCGGTTCCCCCGAATCCAAATGAATTGTTATTGAGCGACCGCACAAAGCAAATGTTCGACGAGTTGCGCAAGATATATGATGCAATTATAGTCGATACTGCTCCTATCGGTGTTGTGTCTGATACTTTCTTGATCATGCCTCACTCTGATGTGCAACTTTATGTCACTCGTGCCAACTATTCTACGAAGCGTTGCTTGAATGTCCTTCATAGTGCTATCGCTTCCGGTCGAATGCCGAGTTGCTATCTTGTCTTAAATGCTGTAAATATCGGTTCGAGTGGCTATCTATATCGCCGTTATGGTCACTATGGAATGTATGGCAAGAATACATACGGATATGGCTACGGACACGAAGAAACTCCATCATTGAAGTCGCGACTCAAGCGATTGAAACGTAGTATCTTCAAAAAGTAAATATCAACGATACATATCAGCAAGAGCCGTGACCTGTCGTCTCGGCTCTTGCTCTATCTGCGACCTAATGCATTGGCTACATTATCGGCCAAGATTCGACATTCGACCAAATCGGTAGGAGAGGGCGTTTGCCTTACCTCTACCGGCGAACACGCCAACGGCATTCGGTTTTCATCGAGCAGTGAGTATAGCTCGTTGATGGCGCGCGATGCCCACGAATATGTGCCGAAGATTGCCAAAATGCGGTTGCAAAGTTCGCGTGTATTGATTGCTTGTACCACTGTCATGATCGGAGGGAATAGTGTGCCGGAGTATGTCGGTGCGCCGATTATCAACCCACGATAGCGAAATATATCACTCAATATGACAGCGAGCGGACAGCGAGCGGCATTGTGTATCTTTATATCTCTCAGTCCGCGTTCAGCCAATCGTTCCGCAATCGTCTCTGCCATCAGCGCAGTATTGCCATACATAGAGCCATACACTACGACGGCTCCATCCTCGGCCTCATATCGACTTAGCCGATTGTATATGTCGATCACATGCGATGCTTGTTGATGCCACACAGCTCCGTGTGTCGGACACAGATATTCAATATCGATAGCTTTCACTCGCTTTATGGCATTCTGTACGGCTGAGCCATATTTCCCTACAATCGTGGCATAATAGCGATAAAGCTCCGGTTCATACTGCGAAATATCCATATCTATATCCACAACGGCTCCCGGCAGCGCTCCATAGCAACCAAAGGCGTCGCCTGAAAACAACACTCTATCTTCTACCACGTAGGTCATCATCGTTTCGGGCCAATGAAGCATCGGTGTGAGGATAAATCGTAGTGTTCTATCCCCTAAATCGAGAGTGTAGTTGTCCGACACAGTAAAGCATGGTCCGTTCAGCCTATAAAATCCACTGATCATATCCAATGTTGTAGTATTTCCCACAATCACTATATCGGGAAAACGCTCGCGAATGGCTCGCAATGCACCTGAATGATCAGGCTCTGCATGGTTGACCACAAGGTAGTCGGGAGCTCCTCCTCCGGTGATTGCCAATATGTTTGCGATCAGTCGATGTGCGTCGGCTGTGTTGCAAGCGTCGATAAGCGCGGTTTTCATCGAGCCTTTCACTATATACGAATTATAGGAAATGCCTGTCGGCAAGTCCCATAACGATTCGAATAGCTGAGAATGTCGGTCGTTGACACCTACATAATATATGGCATCGGAGAGCTGTTTAAGATTCATTATTTTATTGAAATTTTGTAGTTTGCTGAAAAAGTGCTACTTTTGAAAAAAAGATTTCTCCAGGTATAACAATCTACCTTATCGGTTGGTTGTGTCTCGGAAAATCAGTGCTAACATTTTATTAACTTTTTTGATGCCGTAGAGATGCGGTAGCGAAACAAAAAAATTATTTCAATGAAAAAGTATTTAGCAGAAATGGTGGGAACCATGGTATTGGTTCTTATGGGCTGTGGTACAGCAGTCAGTTTGAATTGTGGAGTTGACACAGCTTCGGTTGTTGGTACAGCTCTTGCGTTCGGTCTTGCAGTTGTTGCAATGGCTTATGCGATCGGTGGTGTTTCGGGTTGCCACATCAACCCCGCTATCACGCTTGGTTGCCTTCTTACTAAGCGTATTTCAGGCAAAGATGCCGCTATGTATATGTTGTTTCAAGTGATTGGTGCAGTTATCGGTTCAGCTTTGCTCTATCTTTTCGTGTCTACTACCACTACCGATTTTGGTGGCACTCTTACCGGAGCCAACACTTGCGCCGGAGCAGGTAACGTTACCGCCGGTTTGATCGTTGAAATCGTTCTTACTATGGTGTTTGTGCTTGTAGTACTCGGTACTACCGACTCTGAAAAGGGCGCAGGTAACTTTGCAGGTCTTGCCATCGGTCTCTCACTCGTTCTTATCCACTTGGTAGGTATTCACTACACCGGTACTTCTGTTAACCCCGCTCGTTCGGTAGGTCCCGCTTTGTTTGAAGGTGGCGTTGCTCTCGAACAACTTTGGGTGTTCATCGTAGGTCCGTTTGTCGGCGCTATTCTTGCTGCCGGTATCTGGGGACTCATCGGTACTTGCCCCTGCTGCAAGAAAAACTAATATCGCGCGATAGCCACGCGGCCATCACGTTATGACAACAATAGTGCTATATCAAGGCTCATTTCGACCGGATATAGCACTCTTTTTTTATTCCGACCTATCTTAATTTTTGTGCTAAATTCACTCCGATATGCAATAAAATCGCTAAATTTGCTCTCAGATATTTTGCAACTGAAATCACTACAATTATGAATCAAGGATATCTGAGAGTGGCAGCTGTGGCTCCACAGGTCAACGTGGCTGATTGCGAGTTTAATTGCAATGAGATTATCAAGTGGATTGAGCGTCTCGAAGGGCGTAATGCTAAAATAATCGTGTTTCCCGAATTGTCGGTTACATCCTACACTTGTGGCGACCTCTTTCATTCCGAGACTTTGCTCGACGCAGCCGTCAGAGGCATCGAGCGAATAGCCGAGCACACCACCACACATGATGTCCTTGTCGTTGTAGGCGCTCCGTTGCGTCATCGCGGCACTCTCTACAATTGCGCCGTGGCTATCTATGCCGGCGAGGTGGTGGCAGTGATACCCAAAACCTACATCCCCAACTACAACGAATTTTACGAAAAACGCTGGTGGGCATCGGGCGACTACCTACCGGCCGACTCATCGATACGAGTAGGCGATTGTTACGCTGCCTTTGGTACAAAGCAGTTGATTGCGGCGTTCGGCACCAAAATCGGATTTGAAATATGTGAAGACCTTTGGTCGCCGATACCTCCCTCATCGCGTGCATCGCTTGCCGGGGCAAGCATCATTGTCAACCTCTCAGCATCAAACGATTTGATTGGCAAATACTCCTATCTGACCGGACTGATAAAGCAACAGAGTGCTCGTTGCCTCGCTGCCTACATCTATGCCGGTGCGGGGTATGGAGAGTCGTCGACCGACTTGGTGTTCGATGGTAAAACGATCATAGCTGAAAACGGCACTATCCTTGACTGCAACGATCGTTGGAGTACTCACGACTCAATGGCTATCGCCGACATCGACCTCAAAGCTCTCAGCTACGACCGCCTGCACTCCACCACCTTTGCCGACTGCGCGCTCGTGGAGCAAGTAGAGCCTTACCACGAGACCTTGTTGGTTAATATGCATCATGATGAGCCATTTGATACTCCATATTTCGACGACGAATTGATTCGTCACATCGACCCTCATCCTTTTGTGCCCGATAGCGACACTATCATCGACGCTCGATGCGAGGAAATCATTAACATACAAGTAGCGGGTCTGGCTCGTCGTCTTGCCGCCACGCATACAGAAAACCTTGTGATAGGCATATCCGGCGGTCTCGACTCTACGTTAGCGCTGTTGGTGGCTGTCAAGACTTTCGACCGCTTGAAGCTCGACCGCTCAGGTATAGTAGGAGTGACAATGCCCGGATTCGGAACCACCGGTCGCACCTACAACAATGCGCTTACTCTCATGCGCACACTCTCCATCACGATGCGCGAGATTTCGATCGTTCCGGCGGTTAAGCAGCACTTTGCCGACATCTCTCACCCCATCGACACCCACGACGTCACCTACGAAAACTCACAGGCTCGCGAGCGCACACAACTGCTCATGGATATCGCCAATCAAGTCGGGGGCATGGTGCTTGGCACCGGCGACCTCTCTGAGCTTGCACTCGGCTGGGCCACCTACAATGGCGACCACATGTCGATGTATGGCGTCAACGCCGGAATACCCAAAACGTTGGTGCACCATCTCGTGCGATGGTTTGCGCTTCGCTCCGTCGATGCTGCCGAGCGCATAGCTCTCAATGACATCGTCGATACCCCTATATCTCCCGAATTGATTCCTGCCGACGAGCATGGCAACATCAAGCAAAAGACCGAAGACCTCGTAGGTCCGTATGAGTTGCACGACTTCGTGCTCTATTATGTGTTGCGCTATGGCTTCTCGCCTCAACGCATATTCTTTATGGCTCAAAAGGCTTTTGCCGGCACATACGACGACGACACCATTCGCCATTGGATGCGCACATTCTATCGTCGCTTCTTCAACCAACAATTCAAGCGCTCGTGTCTCCCCGATGGTCCCAAAGTAGGCAGTGTGTGCCTCTCTCCGCGAGGCGACTGGCGTATGCCCTCCGATGCCACAGCCTCCCTCTGGCTCGCCGCTTGCGACACCCTATAATCAGCCTCCCAGTTCAAGTTGATTTTTCACCAGATTGTAGTATGTGCCTTGTCGGGCGGTGAGTTCATTGTGAGTTCCCGATTCCACAATCCGACCGCCATCTACAACGATAATATTGTCGGCATTTCTGACCGTGCTTAGACGATGAGCCACAATCACCACCGTACGCCCGCGATAGAAGTTGTCGAGATTTTCCACTATGGCGCGTTCGTTCTTTGCATCTAAGGCATTTGTGGCTTCATCGAGAAATATGAAGTCGGGATTTTTATAGACGGCGCGAGCTATCAATATTCGCTGCCGTTGTCCTTGGCTGAGTCCTACGCCATCGCGTCCTATCATCGTGTCGTATTTCAGAGGCAACCCCTCGATATAGCTGTCTATGCAAGCTATCGCCGCCGCTCGTCTCATCCTCTCGTGGTCGACCTCCCCATCCGTGATGGCTATATTGCGAGCTATCGACTCCGAAAATATCACACCGTCTTGCATCACCACACCACATTGTCGCCTCCACCACTTCAAATTGTATTGCGAAATGTTGCGCTCTCCGATGTTCAAGCATCCGCTCTCCACCGGATAATACCCGAGCATCAACTTCAACAGAGTGGTTTTTCCGCTTCCCGAAGCCCCCACGATAGCCGTCACTTTGCCTGCGGGAATCTCCATCGACACCTCGTCGAGAGTCTTGCGCCGAGAGTGCTTGTCGTAGCGGAATGACACATTTCTAAAGCTGATGGACTTATCGCCGGCGAGTGTTGCAGCCTGATTTTCATCAGTCTCCTCATTGTCGGTGGTGTGTATCTCGTTGATACGTTCGAGGCTTATTTTTACATCTTGCAGGGCATATATCAACCTCATCAGCTGCTCCACCGGGCTGTTGAGCTGCCCGATGATATACTGCACGGCAAGCATCATACCGAGAGTCATCTCGCCACCGATCACCGAAGTCGCGGCAAGCACGGTGATAAGCATATTTTTCGATTCGTTAATGAGAATGCACCCTGCCTCTTGAGTCTGCTGCAGCTTCAAGCTCTTCATCTGCACCCCATAGAGGTCGTGTTGCACCTCTTCCCATTCCTCGCGTCGTCGCTGCTCGCAGTCTTGCAGCTTTATCTCCTGCATCGAGGTGATAAACTGATACGTCTTGTTTTGGTTGCGCGCTTGTTGCTCAAACAGCTCGCAGTCGATCACTTTCCTACGACGTAAAAACAGCGCAATCCACCCACCGTAGAGCGCACTGCCGAGAATGAAAATGGCAAAAATCATCCGGCTGTACCAAAGCAACACCGCCCCAAACACCACAAAACCTATCAGCGAAAAAGCCACCGAGAGCACTTGCGAAGTCAGAAACCTCTCTACACGTTTATGGTCGTCCATGCGTTGAAGAAGGTCGCCCATCAACTTAGTGTCGAAAAACGACATAGGCAGCTTCAGCAGTTTAATAAAGAAATCGCTGATCAGCGAAATATTCACACTCATCGAAATCTTCAGCAACTGCCATCGCCTCACAAAGTCGATGCCGGTGCGGCTTACGGTAAGCACCATCTGTCCCAATAATACCAACCACACAAACCCTATGTCGCTGTTTTTGATGCCGGTGTCTACGATCGCCTGTGTGAGAAACGGCAGCAGCAGTTGCATACCGCAACCTAACGCCAACCCAGCCAATATCATCCAAAATTTTCTCCGATGTTGCTTCACATACCCCATCAGAAACTTTAGCGAACGCCGTTCGCCCCCATGCACCGCAAGATTCTGCTCATAAAACCTCGGGGTAGGGCTGAACAACATAGCAATCCCTTTCTCTACGCCTTGCGAAGTCACACTCAACCATCCCCGACAAAACTCCTCTTGCGAATACTCCACAAGCCCCTTTGCCGGATCAGCCACATAATATCGCCCACGCCTCACCTTATACAGCACCACAAAATGATTCTGATTCCAATGAAGAATACACGGCAACGGAGCTTTCGCGAGTTGAGACAGGGCTACTCGTCCGCATATACTATGCAGCCCCATGCAATCTGCAGCATCTTTTAAGCCGATTAGCGACACACCCTCGGTTGTGGCAAAGCAAATTTTTGATAGAGTATCCAACGAATACTCTTTTCCATAATGTTTGCAAATCATTGCCAAACATGCGACTCCGCATTGCATGGAGTCTAATTGATGTACCAAAGGAAACGTCGACATTATTAGAAACGCTCTTTTTCTGATTCGCCGGCTCCGCTACCTTTATATTTGCTTTTGGTTACATTAAATCTATAACGCAACGTCAGCATAAATGTACGATTATTGCTTACATTCTTTTCGCTAAAGCATACGTCTCCGCCATAAAATACTATATTATTACGACTCTTATTAAACAAATCCATGCATTGGGCTTGTATTGTTAAGCTACGATTGAAAAACGTCTTGCGAATACTCAAGTCCACCGATGACGACTCTTTTACCAATACATTCTGTCGATTTCCTTTTCCGATATACGACAAATCCGCGTTCACATAGATCTCATAAGGTAATGTTATCGAATTTCTCATCTGGACCATCACTATTGGTTTGTTTAGCGAGATATATTCACCTTGATGATGAGTATTAACCCATTGCTTTTCAATTCCAAAATTTATCTGCGGTTGCCAGCACCCAAGTTGTGGTTGAGCACCGACAAATAGCTGAACTGATTGATAATCAGAGGCGTTTTTATATGAGATTACTTTTATTGATGGATCGCTTTTGTAGGCATCTGTAGTATAGAAAATCGGGTCTGCCACATATTGATACCCAATCTTTGCAAATAGGAACTTCCACATCATCATCATATCGGCGTTATATAATTTTTCTGCCGTAAGAAATGGATTACCTTTGCTCAAAGTAATACGATTTATATAATTGATATTACCATCCATTTGTTTATATCCCGGTCGTCGTGTCTTTCCTGTGAAACTGAAAGCCAATTGTACGTTTTGCAAATTGCCTGATACAGACAACGATGGAAATAGATTATTGAATGATTTGTCTTGATTCGTACCTTTATTATTGTCGATTTGATATTTGTATTTGACATGCTCGTATCGTAGTCCGTAAGATAAATTCACCGGACCGAATGTTTGCGCAACTTCTGCAAATACACCGATGTTGCTCTCGGTTATCTTATTCTTGCCGAAACTATTCAATGATTCGTTAGTATCCGAATAGTCCGACAGCGACTCTATCATAGAATTGGTATACTCCTCCCCAAATTCAATTTGTCCGTTTTTCAAAGGAGCGGTTATAGCCAACTTTTCGGCAAATAATTGATTTTTGCCCTTATTGTAAGTCTCAATGGCTTTGCTGTCGTAGCTCTCGCTTACTTCATCTTGAAAGAGATTGCTATATGAATTCAGTTTCATATAATCCATATTAAAATCGATTGCCACGTTCCTAATCGCTCCATTGTAGTACGCATTCATGCTATGATTAGGAGTCTCATGCGTTTTTCCTTTTCCATCTGAGACCCAATGATCATGAGGCACTCCATCTATAGCAACCACACTATTAAGATGTGCTTTATCGTGGCTTCGATTGTAACCATTCTTGTAATAAAAGCCGAATGAATTTGACTTATTCAACTGGTAGTTGACTCCTATTTTACCTGATAGTTTCAATTTGGAACTGCTATTTTTGTCCGACATTGTCTGTCCCCAAATATTATCACTATATGTGGTTTGAGATGCTTCGATTTCATTTTTGCTTTTACCGGCATTTACATAAGCCATCGCCAACAACTCTAATTTATCGTTGCGCCATATTACGTCGACTTGCTCTGTGTTCATGTAGGCATTGTCGTACCGATTACTTGTCCTTAGATTTATTCCCCATCCCATCCAATTTTTTCTCTTAGTGGTAATTCGTATAACGGCGTTGACCGAAGCATCATACTTTGCCCCCGGATTTCCGTTTACCTCTACCGATTTTATGTCCTTCGAACTCAATTGATCCAATTCGATTTTATTACGGACTAATCGTCCATTGATATATATAAGCGGAGTGCCTTTCCCGAACACCGTATAATCTCCATTTTGGTTGATTACCGAAGGTATTTGAGTCAACACATCATTGGCTGTACCGATATTCGACAATACGGTATTTGCCACGTTCGTAACCAGCACACTGCCTTTCAATTGAGTGGTAGGTAAAGACCCTTTTACTTCAACTTCATTGAGAGTATAGCTTTTTTGTGTAAGCGAAATGTCTCCCAAATCGCAATATTCTTTGACGGGTAGCTTTTGGGTGTCATATCCCAATGCCGTTATTTCTATATGAGTGAAAGTCGATGTGGTGTCGGTCAATTGAAACACTCCGTTTTCATCTGAGATATTGCCGACAACAAATGTTGTATCATTCATTAATACCACATTAGCGTAAGCCACCGGCTTCTCGTCGCAAATCAAGCGACCTCTTAACTCTCCTCCTAATGCATTGATTGTCGTTATCAATATTACAATAATAAACCCTAACCTGATCATATATTTATCTTTTTAAGTGAATTATTCGTCTTTTCTAATGAATGTATTAATGATTTTGTTAGAATGTGCCTCGGTCTGAGTCGCTGTTTTTAAGGTCGCGGCGTTCGTCTATTCGTTTTCCATTGTTGAAGTTCCAGCTTACTCCGACCACAATCATGCTTTTATTGTCATCAATCCATGTCCTCGATGTGTATTTCATCACATCGTTAGGCAATATTTCTGATTTGTATTTCGATTTGGTAAGTAACCAATGTGCACCTATCGTGAATCTGAATCCGCCTGTTTGATAGTAGGCTTGCAGCGAACTCTTGTTCTCATCCTGATTTAAATCGGTTCCGCTGAGATATTTTGATATAATTGATCCTGAATATGAAGCACCCCATTGATTCAGTCGGAGTTCTATTGAATAATCCACCGGAATATACCAATGCGAATAAGTGCCGGTCATGGAGCTTTTTAGCTGTTGTTTCAAGGCATAGGTCGATATTTTCAGAGATAGGATTTCCTTTCTTAATGGCTTTATTTGAGCCATTACACCTCCGCCATATTGTAGCATATAATCGGCATTTTCGTAGGTCGACACCACATAGCTTTGGCCGTTGATTTCGTCATTGCGATAGTAGGCGCTGATAGGCTTGTCGGTATAAGATACTACGCCTACAGCCGACAGATCGACCATTCGATTGTTCCATTGATAGTAGAGGCGAGAGCCATAATTGAGCGAACTCTTCAACTCCGGATTGCCGCAATGGATGAGTCCCGACGAAATCAGTCGTGCATTATTGCTCAACTGCGAGATTGAGGGAATACGAGGCGACGAAGATAATGAAAGCATGAGTTTTGAGCGATCGGTGGCGCGATACGATAAAATCACTCGCGGTGAAAACATCCATTGAGTATAACGAGCATCGTCATTCTCAGTATTTATCATCGTTACACCTCCACCAACGCGATACATCAATCGCTCTGAATTTCCCGAATATTCGGCATAGAGATAGTGATTGTTGCCTCCCGATTTGTATTTATAGGTCTCCCAATTTGATAGATAGTTGCTTATTTCCGAGTTGGAATTTGTCCACATCCCATAATATCCGGCGCTGAGTGTGTTCAGACCAAACGATTTTGAGTATGCCAATTCGCCGATTATCGAATATTTGCTGTTGTCGAGTTGCATTTTGTCATACAATTCCACCTCCTCAGTCGCCTTATTGTTCTCTTCATCAAACGTAGACTGATTGTTGCTGTAATATGTTCCGACTATGTTTACCGCCAATTCCTGATTATGTGCCAACTCTTTCGAGTAGTACAAGTCCAATGATGGACCGAAGGTCTCTATGTCGTTGCTCGTCACTCCGGCAATACTCTCATATCCATTACCGAATTGCTTTTTGATGTCACTATTGCCATGATTGTATCGAGTTTCGAAATCAGGTGATAGCGTAGCTTGAAACTTCTCTCCGTTGCTGTTGGAGTAGATATATTTAAGATTGATGTCGTGAGTCGAATAGCCGAATTCATCCTTTTGCTTCGATTGATACACCACATCGTCGTCTCCTATTCGATAGTTCCTTGTCGATTCGCTGTAGCGCTCGTCGTAGTCTCGGTAAGAAATATTGTAGTCCAACGATAATTGATGTTCGCCCACCACACGTTTTAGATAGGCATTTCCGTTGACAAATCCGGTGGTAAATGCCGACGACACATCAACTCCGCCGCCCCATCCGGTGTCCAACCGCTTGGTGATCACGTTTATCAAAGTTTCTACAGCCGAATAGCGCGCCGGCGGAATATCGTAATATTCTACACGCAATATTTTGTCGGCCGGCAGTGCTTTTAGGTCATTGTCGGTGGCATTGACTCCATTGATGAGTATTTTTACATTACCGCCACCTAATTTTGTGATCTTATTATTTATCGGATCGAAAGTCAGCTGCGACATCCCGCTTATCAAATCGGCAGAATGTCGAGCATTTTTCACCTGCTCTTTATTGAACGTATACACAGTCTTATCGGAATAATATCTTTCTCCCGGAGCCTCTACTGTCACCTCATTAAGCCCGATACCCGACTCTTTGACCACCAAATCCCGCTCCATCACATTACCGGTCGATGGCATTCTCAATCTCACATCGTCCGACATGGTTTCGTAGCCGATGCCCGACACGGCTATGCGATAGCGTCCCGGCTTTTTTGCCGCAAACACATACGCCCCCTCCATATCGGTCAATGTACCATCGATTGGGGTTATAGTGTCGCGAGCGGCAAAGAGCGTCACATTGACAAACTGAGCCGCTTCGCCGGCTTCATTTCTGATCGTTCCTTTCAATATCACTTGTGCCAACGATACCGACCATATCATCACGCACACCGATAAGACTGCGTATCTCTTCATGCCTTAAAATACCAATGGCGACGTTTGTAATTCCACAGGTGGTATTTGTGATTCATATCCGAGGTTAGGAATGACCAAATTTACCACTGCTCCGTATGCTCCACCTTCCGGAAGCGGATAATATTCGATTCGGCTTACGATTTCGGCCGGTAGTGGCTCAATCTCACTCATCGGAGCAAACGACATATACACTCCGTTGAGCATCACACACACGCTCTCGCCGGTTGCTTTCACCACCCACAAATTATCGTCACATTCAAGCTCCTCGACCGATGCAAGCATCTGCTTCACGCTATTGATCGAATCTGTTCCGGCAAACTCAGCTTTGTCATACACTTTCTTTTCGGCAGCGTATACAGCCGAGCTGTCGCGTTCCAACTCGATATGCACCGATACACTTCCTTTTACCTCCCATCCGTTCATTGTATTCGGTATCTCTTTGAGATTGAATCGGCGACTCTTGTAGCCCGGAGCTTCCACTATGAACGTGTGTTGCTGATTGCGATCGTAGGGACGCAACATATACTCACCGTTTATACCCGAAATTAAGTAGGATTTCAAGTTGTCGGTATTTTCGTAGTCATACACGCTTATTGTGGCAAAAGGCACAACGCTCTGCTTGCCGTCGGCCTTTGAAATGACATACCCTTTCACCCACACATCCGAAGCCGATATCGTTCCGACCACACTGATTAAAACCAACATTGCTATAAATCTAAACGTTTTCATAAGTTTTTGTAATTAAATGTTGTTTAATATTTAACTTTATAATTTCTTCTATTGTCATATCATCCAAATAAGGACACCTCATAGATTCGTTTTCAAGTAGATTTTGCGAACAAACTCCATTGCAACTTGGCAAAATTACACAATTTTTGCAGTATTCCGGCAATTTTAAGCTCAATCTTTTCTTAACCTTTTCAGTGTTCCAATAGATTTGCCCTGATAATGAGAGCTTTCCGCATGAATTTTTCTCGTCAAATTCTCTCGCAGTACATTTATATACACTGCCGTCATAATTTATTACAGCTTCATTATACAAATCAGCATAGCAGCA
>CAZWWS010000043.1:0-22529 GCA_964637445.1 uncultured Muribaculum sp. | reverse complement strand
AAAGCGAGAAAGATTATAACATTATCACCAACAATTGCGCAACGGCTGTCGCAAACAGCTTAATTAGTGCTGGAATTGAAACAGGATTAAATAAATACATGACAATATATAATTTTTTTAAGTCTATAGTTCCAACTAAACTATATCAAGAATATTTGCAGAAACAAACAGGGAATGAAATAATAAAAAGATAATCAGTATGAATCTAATAAAACATTACTATACCCCTACGTTAATTTCATTAAGTATTATTTTATTGTGGATATATGGCAATTTTACGACCATATACTCCGGATACGGCAATTTTCATATAAAATACTTCCTTGATATTGTAATAATAAATGTTGTTCTATGCACGTCATTTTTAATAGAACAATTTATCGTTTATAAATTACATAGTTCTTTCAGAAAATCATTCCGCACCGAATTTGTCGTTATACTGGTTATTGGCTTATTGCAATATTTTTCAGATGGAACATTTCTTTTTATTGCCGGAATCACTCTAATAATATTCGCAATAGTCGGTCTTCCAACAATATCAATAATAGCATTAATCCGATTTTATAACAAAAATAAGACAATGGCTCAAATTATCAGTAAACGCATGTTGGCATGGTTGGTCGATTATGGATTGCTTTTATTAGTTACTGCTATTTTGGAAAATGTTTTTTGCTATTTCTTTCCGCAGATTGGAGCCGGATTTATGATAATAGCGTTATGTGCTTTTTTGTGTAAAGATGGTTTTGGCATGCCAAGTTTGGGTAAGCGAATCATGGGCATCAATGTCATTTATGCAGATTCTACTATCAAGCCTATCAGAGCCCTTTGCAGAAATCTCTTTTTAGTCTTGTTACCGATAGAAGCATTTTTAATTTTATTGAATAGACGACGCATCGGTGATATTATTTGCAAGACAGATGTAATTACCAATAAATCACCTCAATCCCAGTTAGGCTATATTTGGCAGAATGTGCTATTAATAATCTTATTATCAATACCATTGCTCATAATGTATTACTCGCTAAGTGGTAATACCCTATTACACCTGATGTACACGACATCCCCTACATAGTAAGAAGCTCCCGTAAAATTTTAGCATTTTTGTGATGATTTTGTTATATTCGCGAAAAAATCTATCTTTGCAATCGAAAACAAATTAATTATTTTTCGAAACACCATCATCCTATGGATTACAGTTTTTTAGACTTCTTGACTTTGCTTGGAGCAGTCGGCTTATTTCTTTATGGAATGAAGATAATGAGCGAAGGTCTCCAAAAAGCCGCAGGCGATCGCTTGCGCAGTATCTTGTCGGCCATGACACGTAACCGCTTCATGGGAGCATTTACCGGCTTCAGTATCACAGCTCTGATACAAAGTTCGTCGGCCTCGACCGTAATGGTAGTCAGCTTTGTCAACGCCGGATTGATGACCTTGGCACAGTCAATGGCTGTAATCATGGGAGCCAACGTAGGCACTACGGCTACGGCGTGGATCCTGACACTCTTCGGATTTAAGGTAAATATAGCGGCATTTGCAATACCCTTGATAGGCTTTGCTGTGCCGTTGTTGTTTTCAAGCAAGAGCAAGCATAAATCGCTGGGCGAAACCATCCTCGGCTTTGCATTCTTGTTTTTAGGATTGGAGTATATCAACGGAGCCGTTCCCGACTTGAAGAGCAATCCCGAAATATTCTCATTCCTACAGCATTATGCCTCGATGGGCTTCGGCTCGATATTGCTATTCTTGATGGTGGGATTGGTGGTGACGTTGATTATCCAATCATCGTCGGCAATGTTTGCCATCGTGCTTATCATGTGTAGTAAGGGATGGGTTACGTTCGACATCGGTTGTGCTCTCGTGCTTGGTAGCAACATCGGCACTACGGTCACTCCATTGATAGCGTCGCTGAGCGGAAACGTGGGGGCTAAACGAGCCGCAATCGGGCACTTGCTTTTCAACGTGCTTGGTACAGTGTGGTGTCTATGTATCTTCTATCCATTTGTCAACCTCAACACATGGATTACCGATGTGTTTGGACAAGGAGATCCCAACCAGCTATTCGGCTATCTCGACACTGTTCACTCAACCGACCCGACCACCTACGGAGAATATATTGCCGGTACGCTTCCCGCCGGACATGAAATGGTGACAACAGTGGCCAAGCTGCAATTAAGTCTGTCGTTCGGATTGTCGATGTTCCACACGATGTTTAATCTTATAAACCTATCGATAATGATATGGCTCACAAATACATTTGTGAAGATTACAGAGTGGGTAATTCCATCGAAGAAGAAAGAAGACGAAGAGTTCCAATTGAAATATATCTCGCGCGGACTACTCAGCGCATCGGAATTAAACATTGCACAAGCAGAGAAAGAGGTGTATGTGTATGCCGAACGTGTAGCACGCATGATCGACATGGCTCAAACACTCGTCCACTCAAAGCAACAGAGCGACGACTTCAGCCACCTATACTCTCGTCTACAGAAATATGAGGACATCAGCGACCGCATGGAGATAGAAATAGCCAACTACCTTAACCGCAGCGCTGAAGGCAAGCTATCGGCCGAAGGCAAGCTCCGCATATCGTCGATGCTCACAATCGTGTCGGAAATCGAAAGCATAGCCGACTGCTGTTTAGGGGTAGGCAAAATTTTACTCCGCAAGAATGAAGGTAGCGCTCACTTTGCCGATATTCAATATGAGGACATCGACAAGATGTTTGCTCACGTGAAAAAGGCGATGACCAACATGCTTTTGCTCCTTGAAAACATAGAAGATGCAAGCGAGCCCGACATCATTCGCTCCTACAACTTAGAGCGCGAGATCAACAACTATCGCAACCAAGTGCGCACAGCCAACATAAAGAACATCAACGAGAAACTATACGAATATCAATCGGGTATCTACTACATGGATATAATAGCCGATCTTGAAAAAACCGGCGACTATATCATCAACGTGGTTGACGCTGTAAAAACTCAAAGTCGCCATCACGCCCATAGTTGATGTGTCGAAAATATTAAAATCTTGTAATATCGAGCATGAAAATGCCGTCGGCAATGGCGGCATTTTCTTTAACTTATTAAATTTGCAGTAGAATTTACACAAGGCGTTTATGCATACGTACCAAAACTACAAGATTCTTGCTGTCGATGACGAAGAACTTATTTGTGAACTACTGAAATTTAATCTTGAGACTGAGGGTTACGAAGTGTCGACAGTTCCCTCCGCCGAAGAAGCTTTGAAAGAAGATTTAAGCCAATTTGACCTATTCATTCTCGACATAATGATGGGCGAAATGAGCGGTATAAAATTGGCACATATCCTAAAGCAAAATCCGGCGACCGCACACATACCCATAATATTTTGCTCAGCGAAAAATTCGGAGGAGGACGTCATTACAGGATTGGTTTCAGGTGCCGACGACTACATCGCCAAGCCATTCTCAATGAGGGAACTGACAGCGCGAGTGAAAGCTATATTTAATCGTCGTAGCTTGTCGCAACAGCAATCATTGCCTAAAAGTCTCATTTACAAAGGGCTTACCCTCGACCTCGAAAAGCGAACAGCTTCAATCGACGGCGTCGCCACTAAACTGACACGTACGGAATACGAACTTCTGACTCACTTCATGAGCAATCGCAACCGACTATTCAGTCGCACCGAAATATTCAAAGCCGTATGGCCCGAACAAGTGATAGTGTCTGACCGCACGATAGATGTCAACATATCGCGTATACGCAAAAAACTCGGTGACTATGCCCGTTGTTTGGTAAATCGGTCAGGTTTTGGATACGGATTTATGGAATAAAAAATATAGATGTTACCTACATGCTACATATCGGGGCGCTATGAAGCCGGATGCGACGAAGCGGGACGCGGTTGTCTTGCCGGCTCAGTCTATGCTGCCGCAGTAATATTGCCCGACGATTTCCATCATCCTCTCTTGAACGACTCTAAAAAGCTCACAGAAGCCCGTAGAGAGAAATTACGTCCCATAATAGAGACAGAGTCCATCTCATGGGCCGTCGGCGTCGTAACGGCCGCAGAAATCGATAAAATCAATATTTTACGCGCTTCGATACTGGCAATGCATCGAGCGCTCGATGGTTTGAAAGTGATTCCGGGTGCAATAATAGTGGATGGTAACCGCTTTTCTCCTTTCGGCGACATCCCATACGAGACATTTGTGAAGGGAGACGGTCGCTTTGGCAATATCGCAGCAGCCTCCATCCTCGCTAAGACACACCGTGACGAAGAGATGCGCCGTCTGCATGAGCAATATCCCCAATATGGCTGGGATATCAACAAGGGATACCCTACCCGCGCCCACCGCAACGCAATAGCTCAATACGGCCCGACACCCGAACATCGCATGTCGTTCCGATTGTTAGACCCTCAACTCACGTTATTTTAATAGCGGAAAGAGCTGCCTCCGAGAAATTCGCGCAAGAGCGAGGTCGACGGGATGTTTTTATCATCAATAGATGTGAAATAGCTTAAAAACGAGCGCAAGCGGAATGCTTCGCCATATTCGGGAATGTCGTGAGGCACAGTTTTAAGCACCTCTTCGCCAAGTTCTTTTATCACCCCAAGCTCGAAGAGCAACGACGAATTGAACATTGCATCGGCGTTTTCTTGATAAGGAAAAATCCACTTTTCCTCTCCCCTGCGCACACTCGGCCAGCGTCGTATGGTATCGGCAGCCGACATGCCACGATATTTATAATCGCGAACTATGCGACGGAGCAATCGATTGTCGGTCGTAGGCACCCAGTTATGGTCGTCGATCGACAGCGTAGTCAAAGCCGACACGTAGACAGAAAATTTCATTTCGGGAGCTATCGAGGCCGTCAATTCCGGATTCAACCCATGTATGCCTTCAAGCAGAAGCACCGAATTAGGCCCCAACTTGAGCTTATTGCCACGATATTGGCGACATCCAAGCTCAAAGTTGTAGGTCGGAAGCTCCACCTCTTCGCCGGCAATGAGAGCATTCAAATCGCGATTGAACGTAGCCAAATCAAGTGCATATAGCGACTCGTAGTCATACTCTCCATCCTCATCGAGCGGAGTGTCGACGCGATTCACAAAATAATCGTCGAGAGAAATCATCTGCGGTATCAGGTGATTGGTCATCAACTGTATGGCCAGACGCTTTGTCGTGGTGGTCTTTCCCGACGACGACGGCCCGGCAAGCAACACCACGCGCGCCCCACCCTCGTGGTATCGGCGTGTGATTTCGTCTGATATTCGAGCAAGCTTCTTATCGTGAAGCGCTTCGGCTACGTTGATAAGCATTTCGCTATTGCCGCTTTTCACCTCTTCGTTCAATTCACCCACGTTGCTCACTCCGATTATCTTGTTGAATTCGAGGTAATCGGTAAACGCACCATACATCTTCTCTTGCGCAATAGGTTTTGCCGCCACAGAGTCGTCGTCACTATCCGTGCCAAGGAGCAAAAAGCCCTCTTTGTAAGGCTGCAAATCAAACACGCAAAGCGCACCGGTCGATGGCGCAAGGTTGCCATAATAGCTGTCGCATATATCCCCAAGGCGATAATACACCGTGTAGAGTTCGTGAGTCGATTTAAGAAGTTGCACCTTGTCGGTAAGGCCTTGTTTCTCGAAGATTTCGATCACATCGGTGGTCAGACGCTCCTTTCGTTCAAACGGGATGTCGGCATCGACCAACTGCCTCATCCGCTCACGAAGAGCGGTCACAACCTCTTCTGTGGCCGTCACATCGCCTATCAGACGACAATAATATCCGCGCGAGATAGAGTGCTCGATGCGAAGTCGAGTGCCGGGATATAAGTCGGCAACAGCCTTGTAGAGCATCATGCAAAGCGAACGAACGTACACACGATTGCCCGAAGCCGACTTTCGGTCGAGATATTCCACCTGCTTTGGAGTGAACACCGGATAGTTCAAATCCTCAGTTTTATTGTTGACGCGAGCACATATCGGAGTAATATCGACGCGCGAACGCAGACGCTCAAAAATTTCGATAAGCGACTCTCCGCCTTCGATGTCGACATACTCATTGATATTTTTGCAATATATCTTCAGTTGCTTGCTCATAATGTTTCTACTTTTACGATTACAATGCTAAGATAGCTAAGATTTGGATATAATCGAAGGTTATCACATAATTGTAACAATTTTTACAACAAAATTGTCGAAACCGACGAGTCCCCGGGGCTGTTTCGCCTCGGGGACTCGTCTATATGATATAATCATGATGATTAGTCTCTTGATGCGCCGAAGAAGCGAAGCAAGTAGAGGAAGAGGTTGATAAAATCCAAATAAAGGCTCAGAGCGCCGAGGGTAGCCAATCGGCCATCGGTGGCATCGGGCATCGAAACAGCCATTTGCTTGATCTTCTGAGTGTCCCAAGCCGTCAATCCAAGGAATATTATCACACCGGCAATAGAGATAAGCCAATCCATCGTACTGCTGGCAACAAAAATATTGATTACGATACAAACAATCAATCCCCACAAAGCCATGCGAAGGAATGAGCCCATCTTTGTCAGATCTTTCTCGGTAAAATATCCGTAAACACTCATCGCACCAAACACTCCGGCTGTAATCAAGAATGTTTTGAATATCGATTCGTAGGTATATACTCCGAGAATGATTGAGAACACCGCGCCATTCACTATGGCAAAGAGATAGAACAAACTTGAAGCCAAGCCGGATTTCATCTTGCTGATAGCACCATTGATACCGAGCACCATTCCGAGTTCGGCAATCATCAATCCCCAATATACCCAAGAGTGCTGAGCCATATAGAGGAGTATCGTTTCATTCGTACCGAGAATCCATGCGGTAGCAGCAGTGACGAGAAGAGCCAAAAACATCTTCACATACACACGCTTCATCACTTGCGACACTTGACGATCAATCGAAACATCGTAGGATGCATTTACATTGTAATTTTCCATAATCCAAGATATTATTCAGTGTAACACTTAATAGGACTTAAAAGTTTTGATTACATACGCTCGGGTACTTCGATGCCGAGAAGTTTCATGCCGGTGCGAATCACACGAGCCACACTCTCCGACAGTACCAAACGGAACGTACGAGTAGCCACATCCTCTTCGCGAAGGATTGAATAGTCGTGATAGAACTGATTGTAAGCCTTCACCAAGTCGTAGGTATAGTTGGCGATAAGAGCCGGGCTATAGTTGCGTCCGGCTTCGGCCACAGTAGAGGGGAAGTCGGCAAGACGCTGAATGAGAGCTATTTCCTTATCGTTGGGAGCAACCGAAGAGAAATCAGCTTTTTCAATCTCGGCAGCTTTGCGAAGCACAGAGCATATACGAGCATGCGTGTATTGAATAAACGGACCTGTATTTCCGTTGAAATCGATCGATTCCTTGGGATTGAAAGTCATGTTTTTGCGAGGATCGACTTTGAGGAGGAAATACTTCAACGCGCCTAATCCCACCATAGCAGAGATAGCCTCAGCTTCCTCCGGAGTGCAATCGTCGAGTTTGCCCAACTCGCCCGACACTTGACGAGCCGTGTCGATCATTTCGTCCATCAGATCGTCGGCATCAACCACCGTTCCCTCACGGCTCTTCATCTTGCCTTCAGGTAGTTCTACCATACCATAAGAGAAGTGCACAAGGTCTTTACCCCACTTAAATCCGAGCTTATCGAGAAGCAATGAGAGCACTTGGAAGTGATAGTTTTGCTCGTTACCCACTACATATATCATCTTGTCGATAGGATAGTCTTGGTAGCGGAGCTTTGCTGTACCGATGTCCTGAGTCATATACACCGAAGTGCCGTCGCTACGCAACAATAGCTTATGGTCAAGTCCATCGCCGGTAAGGTCAGCCCAAACAGAGCCATCCTCTTTGCGATACATTATACCCTTTTCAAGACCTTCGAGCACCTTATCTTTGCCTTCCAAATAGGTGTCGCTCTCGTAGTAGATTTTATCGAAATCTACGCCAAGGCGCTTGTAGGTCTCATCAAATCCGGCATATACCCACGAGTTCATCATCTCCCATAGAGAGCGGATTTCGGGATCCTTCTGCTCCCAACGGCGAAGCATGGCGCGAGCCTCTTGCATCAATGGAGAGGCTTTTTCGGCATCCTCCTGGCTCAAACCTTGCTCGTCCATGAGTTGCTTCAATTCGGTTTTATAGTGCTTATCAAACAACACGTAGAAATCGCCAATCAAATGGTCGCCCTTTTTGCCTGCCTTTTCGGGAGTGACTCCTTCGCCCCACTTCTGCCATGCGAGCATCGATTTGCAAATGTGGATACCGCGGTCGTTGACAATGTTGGTCTTAACTACACGATTACCACAAGCCTTCAATATCTCCGACAAGCTGTATCCGAGAAGATTGTTGCGAATGTGACCTAAGTGAAGCGGTTTATTAGTGTTGGGTGATGAATATTCCACCATCACAAGCGGACTCTCATCGGTAGCCTTCACTGTGCCATAATCCTCAGTCTCGGCAATGTGGCGGAGCACCGAAGTGAAATAAGCAGGCTCGATCACTATATTCAAGAAGCCTTTCACCACGTTGAAGCGATTGACCGCCGGCTCATTATCGACAAGCCACTGCCCTATTTCATTACCTACAGCTTCGGGCGCTTTACGCGCAGCCTTAACCCATGGAAAAACCACCACAGTGAGGTTTCCTTCAAATTCAGCCTTGGTGGTTTGAGGCACAATCGATGATGCCTCACAATCTATTCCATAAAGCTCTTTGACAGCACAAGCCACCGCTTGAGCAATAATGTTATCTATCGACATAATTTATTCCAATTTATTGATTTTAAGTGCAAAATTAATCATTCTCTCCCAATCTCGCAAACGACGGAATCATCTCCCACTCTGAGGGTTGTCGATGCCGACTCTATCATCGGGAGATTATCGTCTATATGACCGACGGGGAAATCAAATGCTACAGGATAATCGTAAGGGGCCACCATATCGGCTATCATGTCGTAGATGTCGCTATAATTGCGATCGGGATTATACTCGGTGAATTGCCCGACAATCAGACCGCGCAGACGAGCAAGCACACCCGACAGCCGTAATTGATAGAGTATTCGTTCTATCTTATAGATTGGCTCCGCTATATCCTCAATGAATAGGATTGTGTCGTCGCTGAATAGATTGTAAGGAGTGCCAATCAATCCGCCCAACACAGCCATATTGCCACCAACAAGACGTCCGCGAGCCACTCCACGGCGATTGTGGAGATGAGATGGCACGTCATACGTCACCCCTTCACCTCGCAATATTTTGAATAGCATCTGCGAAGCATGGTCGTCGGGGCGCTGTGCAAGATGCTTACACATCGACGCATGAATGCTTGCCACTCCTTGCGAGGCAAACAGCGCATGCAATGCCGAGATGTCGCTAAACCCAATCAGCCACTTTGGATCACGGCGAAGATCTATTACTGCCAACTGCGACAGCAGATGCACGGCTCCATACCCTCCGCGCGAGCATATTATCGCACGAATTTCGGTGTCGTATATTGCATTGAAGATATCTTTCAACCGCTCCGAAACCTCTGCGCTATAACTTCCACTCTCTCCAATAGCATGAGGATACACCACAGGCGTCCACCCTTGGTGTCGGAGAGTCTCAGCCGCACCTGCTACATAGTCAGGGTTGATTATCGACGCAGGCGATACGATTGCAATCTTGTCGCCTCGCTGTAGCGAACGAGGATAAACGATTTCTTTCATAGCTAATTCACTTGTACGATTATACCCTCTTTTCTCCACACTTGAGCTATCCTTTCAAGCTCCTCACGAGGCACTTTCTGCAAATCGCTCTCCGGCGTGGTGCGATCTATTGAATAGAGCATCACTTCGCGAGGACGAATCCGACGATATGCATCAAGCAAAGCAGCGACTTCATCCTCGGTAGTGTTGTCGATTTTTTCACCATTATGACTGCCTCTGAGCATCATGGTCTGAATGATACACTGCTCCCCTATTGCTTCAAGTTGAGGCAATAAGCGCTCTACGGTAAACTCCGGCGAACACGGCTGGTCGATAAGACGCATAGTTTGCGTTATCGCCGAGTCGAGCTTAAGTATATTATTGTCGACACGACACAGAGCTTCCACTACATCGGGCTTATGCAAGCGAGTGGAATTGCACAATACACTCACTTTCACCTCCGGAAAATATCTGTCGCGGAGAGCAAGAGTATCATCGATTATCCCGGGAAACTCGGGATGAAGCGTAGGCTCGCCATTGCCAGAGAATGTAATCACATCGAGACGCTCCCCTTTGTCGCTCATGTCTTTGAGCTTCTCGTCAAGAAGCCGATTCACTTCCGAACGAGGAGGAAAACCCGTAGTGCCCGCTCCTTGCGAATTATATCCGGCTTCACAATACACGCAATCGAACGAACAAATCTTACCGTCGTTTGGCGACAGATTTACACCTAACGATGTGCCGAGACGACGACTGTGAATCGGTCCGAATATTGTGGAATGAAAAAGAATTGTTACCATAATTTGTACCTTTGTCTGCAATCACGACAAAGGTAGCGAAAAAATCTGTCAACAAATGCGTAAAACGTTCCCAATATCACATTTTTTTTACTAATTTTGCGATAACTCTTACGAAGAGCCTGATTACTCGTAAATTTGATTTATAGATATTCCGACGATGGAATATACCCATTGATTATTAACCTAAAAACTACTAACATTAAATTCTGTAGGTATGAAGAAATTTTACACCTTAATCATGGCTTTGTTTTGTGTCATGACAGCAAGTGCCACAACTCTCTATCTGAGCCCCAACAGCAATTGGACTCAAGCGAGCGCTCGTTTTGCCATTTACTATTGGGAGGGAGAATCCACTTATTGGGTAAATATGACCGCTGTTTCGGGCGAAACAAACCTTTACTCAGGCGAGATTCCAGACGGCTTCACAAATGTGATTTTCTGCCGCATGAACCCATCTACGACCGCCAACAATTGGGACAATAAGTGGGATCAAACCAATGACTTGACCTACGATGGGACAAACAACAAATATACTGTCGCTTCAGGGACGTGGAGCAAAGGCGGTGGCTCATGGTCGGTTTATACTCCGTCGGGAGATGATGGTGGAGATGATGGTGGAGACGATAGCAGCGATGACTCAGGAAATACCGGCGACACCGGAAGTGGCAGCACCGACGACTCCGACAATACCGGCATTTCAATCTACCTTGACAAGTCAACGGCTTCGGCTTGGTCTAAGGTCAATTTCTATGCGTGGAACGCCGATGGCGATGCTCTTCTCGGCACTTGGCCCGGTACAACCATCACCCGCACTGAGACTTACGAAGGCTCTACATACTATGCCTACACATTCCCCGCCGAAGAAACTTCAATCAACATCATTTTCAACGATGGGACTAATCAAACAACTGATATTACCAACATCACAAGCGACACTTATTTCAAGCTAAACGGCACTTCAGGCACAGGCATCACAGTGATGGTTGTCGAGGGCGAATATGAAGGTGGTGGTGGTTTCGCTTGGCCCGACAACTATGAGGGTGTGATGCTTCAAGGATTCTATTGGGATTCATACGAAAATTATGGTTGGTCAGAACTTACTGATATGGCTTCTGAATTGTCGAAATATTTCGACCTTATTTGGGTACCAAACAGCGGTCGTTCGGCTTCAGGTACTTATAGCATGGGCTATGACCCGGTGTATTGGTTTACCAACCATAATGGAGCATTTGGTACCGAGACCGAATTGCGTACAATGATCAATACCTACAGGGAACTTGGCACAGGAATAATCGAAGACGTAGTGGTAAATCACCGTAGCGGTGCCACCAACTGGACCGACTTCCCAACCGAAACCTATAATGGTGTGACCTATGAATGGGGGCCATGGGCTATCTGCTCTACCGACGAAGTAGCCAACCAAGCAGGACAAGCCACTCCCACGGGAGCTCCCGACACCGGCGATGACTTCGGCTCATCGCGCGACCTCGACCACACCAATGCCAAAGTGCAAGCCGGCATTAAAGCATATCTCGACTTCCTAAAGAACGACCTCGGATATTGCGGATGGCGCTACGATATGGTGAAAGGCTACAGCGGATACTATGTGGGCGAATACAACAAGTCGGCACAAGCCCTCTACTCTGTGGGAGAATACTGGGACAATTATGATGCCATCACCGAGTGGATCAAAGCAACCAACTACAATTCGGCAGCATTCGACTTCCCATTCAAATATGCCGTAAACGAAGCCCTTGAAGGTGGCGACTACACCAAACTCGTATGGGCTCGCTACGGCACTCTCAATCAGCCGGCAGGACTTATCCACATGGACGGCTTCCAGAAGTATGCCGTAACATTCATCGACAATCACGACACATATCGCGATGACTACAACAATATGAGCGGCAACGTGTGTGAAGCCAACGCATTCATGCTCTGCTCTCCCGGAACCCCATGCGTATTCCTACCCCACTGGCTTGAAAACAAATCAGAGATAGCAAAGCTCATCGACATCCGCAAGTCGGTAGGTGTGACCAACCAAAGCGTTGTTGAAGTACTCGAATCGGCTTCCGACATCTACGCAGCCAAAGTGACCGGAACAAAAGGCTCATTGATTGTAAAAATCGGTTCGCGCTACAGCTACAATCCTCCGGCAGGCTACACTCAGCAGACCTACGGTACCAACTATTGCGTATGGACAGATGTTGCCATAACCACCGATATTGAATCGATTGAATGCGAAGAAACTTCAATCAATGTAACTCGCGACAACATCACTGTTACCGGAGCAGATGCCACATCTATCACCATCTACTCTATCGGCGGTAGAGTTGTGGGACATTATAGCGGAAACTCCGCCAACCTCACCACCTTACCTCAAGGCATCTACGTCTACTCAGTGGCTCTCGCCGATGGCACTTCTCGCCATGGCAAATTTGCAAGATAAGCCACACGACAGATATTCAATCACTTAATAATAGTAAAGGTCGCCCTTCGATTGAGCGACCTTTACTTTTCTTATCCTACTTTGAGTCGCGTAGTAATTGCTCAAATAGTTCGATGTAGCGTCGTGCGATGACGTTGGAGGCAAAGCGCGAACGGACAAGTTCGTGCAATGCATCGCGATTGTTCTCGGCCTCAATCGCCCAAACTATACCCTCAGCCACACTTTCCGCATCGCGATATTCGGCAATAAACCCGTTGACACGATGGTCTACAATATCATTTTGCCCTCCCCGATCGAAAGTCACCGGCAAGCATCCGGCAGCCTGCCCCTCGATCAGTGTGCCGGGCAATGTTTCATAAAGCGATGTCGACAGCACAGCTTTGGCTGACGCATACAGCTGGTGCAGCACCTCAACATCTTGAATCGAGCCGACATAAATGTACGGAAATTTCAGGCGATCCAATAAAGACGCATCGCGAATGTTTCCAAAGAATACCATTTGCGCGCGCTGAGCCACATCGGGATGACGCTCAGCTACGATATTCAAAGCATCGATAGCATAATTTAGGCCTTTGATGGGGTCGTCAAGACGAGCCGCTCCCATCAGTATAATGTTTTTAGAACGATCTAAATTCCACCATGGCAACTGACGTGTAGGCGATGTGACAAACGTATTGATCGGGAACGCATTTGGAATTACTTCTACCCGCTGATCTTGCAATAACGAGCTTTCGCGACACTTCTCGGCGAGCCAATGACTCACAGCCACAAAGCATATATCTGCCGACTCATACAATCGCATCTTGCGTTGCCATCGCTTGCGCGACAGGTCAGCGTCTTTAATTCCGTTGTTGATGTATTGACAGTGACCACATCGGGCTTTATAATGGTCGCACTCGTAAGCGTGATGACACACCCCTGTGAGCATCCACATATCGTGCATGGTCCACACCACCGGCTTACCCAGTGAAGCTATATGCCTAACCCCATCGAGCGACAACAGCCCTTGATTTATCCAATTCAAAGCTATCACATCGGCTTGGCGCACCCATGGATGTCGCCAAACAGGCAATCCGGAGTAGCCCGACGAAATTTTGAATAGATTTGGGCGGTCAAACCCATTGTGGGCAAACGTGTAGGCACATTCTCTAATGAACGACAATCGATGGCCTACTTGAGCTACATTTTCGTCATCGGAGGTTTTGTGAAATACAATCATGCGCGCATCCACTCCTTCGCGGCGCAAAGCTTGCATAAGGCGGAATGTGACAACGGCAGCACCGCCAACTGTGTCGGAAGTGTTGATTAATACTACTTTGAGAGGACGAGATGTTGCCATATTCGGGTGTGTTAGGATTTGCGTTTAAGAATGCTGCCGAGCATCTGTCGGGGATGCAGCGATTCCTTCTTCACTATTATAACAACAAAACCCACCAAAAAGATAGTTCGCAATGATAAATCTATCCAATCATTACCGGTCGACACCGCTATTCCCAACGCATAGAGCGCAAGCGCCAACACCATGTAGAACAATGCATTGTTTAAGTCGTAGGGTATCGGATATTTTGCTCTGCCGACAAAGTAGGAGAGAACCATCATCGTTCCGTAACAAGCGAGAGCAGCCCACGCGCAAGCCACATAGCCATAGATCGGCACGAAAATAAAGTTGATGGCCACCACTATCGCCAATCCTATAAGCGAGAACCATGTGCCCCAGATAGTCTTGTCGGTGAGTTTATACCATACTGAGAGGTTGAAGAATACACCGAAAAATATATCTGCCACCATGATGATCGGCACCACCTTCAATCCCGAAAAATATTTAGAACTGATAAAGTATTTCAACACCGGCATATAGTACATCACCGCCAAGAAGATAAAGAAAGCAAATATGATGAAATATTTCATCGCTTCGCGATATGCCATAGTCTTATCCTCTCCACGCTGCCGATTCTGAGCAAATATAAACGGCTCATAGGCAAATCGGAATGCCTGTGTGAACATCATCATCACCACAGCAATCTTGCCACACGCACCATAGATGCCCAATTCTTGCATCGCAATATCCTTAGAGGGAAATAGCGAGGGGAGGAATATCTTGTCGAGGTTTTGATTCATTATTCCCGCCAAGCCCAAAATGAGCAACGGATAGGCATATAGCAACATCTTGCGCAGCAACTTGCCATCGAACGAGAATGTCACATGGAGCGTGTCGGGCAGGAGCATCAAAAGCGTCACTACCGAACTAATCAGATTGGCAAGGAATATGTATCCTACACCAAATGTCGGATCATAGAACCACGCTATAAGTTCCGGATTAAGCTTCCATATCCATGGACATAGGAGTAAAAAGAACAGATTCAAACCGATATTGACAGCTATGTTGATGAGCTTCAGCGTGGCAAAGCGCATGGGACGCTCGCGATAGCGAAGATAGGAGAATGGAATGGCTGTGTAGGCATCGATAGCAAGCGTAGCGCCGAGCATCCATACAAAACTCGGGTTGTCGCCACACCTCAACGCTTCAGAGATTGGCTCCAAAAAGATAAGCACAAGGGCAAAAAACAGGGTAGAGGTCGATGCCAATGTGATGAGCGACGTGCTATATACTCCCATCGGATTTTGTTCGTCTTCATGATTTATGAAGCGGAAAAATGCCGTTTCCATCCCATAAGTCAGCACAATTAACCCGATGGCCACTATTGCATACAGATATGTCACCACGCCGTATTCATCGGGAAGAAACACGGCTGTGTAAATTGGCACCAACAACCAATTTAAGAAACGACCTACTATGCTACTCAAGCCATAGATTGCCGTATCTTTGATCAGACTTTTTATACTCGCCATGAATGAATTTCTTTAGAACAACGAATCGCCGGCATCAAGGCGCGAATGCCCCAAGTGAGAATAAGCCAAATCGGTCACTTCGCGTCCGCGAGGAGTGCGCTTGATAAATCCCTCTTTGATGAGGAATGGCTCGTAGACCTCCTCAATTGTGCCCGGATCCTCTCCGAGAGCAGTGGCTATTGTACCAAGACCAACAGGACCACCCTTAAATTTGGTGATTATCGTCGTGAGAATCTTATTATCTATTTCATCAAGACCATATTTGTCGATATTTAGCGCCTCAAGAGCAAATCGAGTAATCTCCGGCTCGATGATGCCATTGCCTTTTACCTGTGCAAAATCGCGCACACGACGCAGCAATGCGTTGGCTATACGCGGAGTTCCACGGCTACGCATGGCAATCTCATGTGCAGCCTCACCGGTGCACTTCACATTGAGCAACTTTGACGAACGCAATACGATACGTTCAAGTATCTCATGATCGTAATACTCCAAGTGGCAGTTGATACCAAAACGCGCGCGAAGGGGAGAGGTGAGCAAGCCGCTGCGAGTGGTAGCTCCAACCAACGTGAATGGCGACAAGGATAGTTGTACGCTGCGCGCACCGGGACCTTTGTCGATCATTATATCAATGCGATAGTCCTCCATAGCCGAATACAGATATTCCTCGACTACGGGACTTAGACGATGTATTTCATCGATAAAAAGCACATCGTTTTCTTCGAGCGATGTCAATATTCCGGCAAGGTCGCCCGGCTTGTCAAGTACCGGTCCGGATGTAACCTTAAAACCCACACCAAGCTCATTGGCGATAATGTTGGACAAGGTGGTTTTTCCCAATCCCGGAGGTCCGTGAAGCAAGGTATGATCGAGCGCTTCGCCACGCATACGGGCAGCCGCGACAAACACTCTGAGATTTTCTACTATTTTCTCCTGCCCGCTGAACGAATCGAAGTCGAGAGGACGGAGCGCTTTCTCCAGCTCTCTGTCTCGTTCGCTCTCACTACGAGCCGCGCGTATATCGAAATTATCAGCCATTATGATTCAACACATTGTTTATTTTGGAAACAATCACCGCCGGGGGAATACCGGCAAGGCAGTGATAATCGCCTCGATGACATGGCTTGTTGCCAAACACCGAGCAGGGGCGACAAGTCATAGGCAATTGCACTATGTTGGCTTCATCTTGCTTCCACCCCTTAAACCCGCAATAGGGGTGCGTGGCTCCCCAAACGCTGACCACCGGCACAGCAACCACTGACGCGAGGTGCATATTGGCCGAATCCATCGAAAGCATCACATCGGCATGGCTCAACAGAGCCAATTCCACGGCAAAACCATGCCGCTTCTCTGCCAGCGATACTACCGACTCGTATTTAGCCGCCCACTCGCCGAGTATTTTTCGCTCATGCTCGCCCCCTCCAAACAGAAATATTCGGGTATTCTGACGCAATGCCAACTCTTCGACCACTTGCTCCATCAATTCCGTAGGATAAATCTTGCCTTCATGTTTGGCAAATGGCGCAATGGCTATCCATGTTTCGCCTTGCGCTTTAGGAGCGGTCACTTCCTTAAATATCTCAGGAGAGGCTTTCTCGGAGCCATAGAGCGACTTGAAACGCTCCTCGTAGGGGAATCCCAAACGATAAAGCACTTCGCGATAGCGTGCGCGCGACGATATCAGCGGAAGCATCACCTTATTGTTTTTGCGCGTAAGTGCTTTTTTATTGGCTCTGCCCTTGTTTATCACTTTGACCGGAATACCATTCAATCGGCACAGCAAGCCTAAGATATAAGAGCGAATCACTCCATGAAAGTCGGCAAAAGCGTCGATCCGATATTCTCGCCTTAAGTCTTTATATAGCCGCACCAATCCACCCAAACCGCTATACTTTTCCTTTACGTCGACACCCAACACCACCAAATTGGATGGAGCATTGAGCATCAGCGACTGAGTAGCCGGTTTGGTGATAAACACGAAACGAGTGTCGGGATTGCTATAGCACACACTATACACCACGGGGATAGTCATCGCCACATCCCCGAGAGCCGAAAATCGAGCTATCAGCACATTGCGATAGCGCTTTTTAGCAATTATATCTTCTCGTCGTGTCGTCATCGATAGAGGGAGTTGCTTCTACTTTTTGTTGGCGTAAAGGATAGGATTGGTATCGGCATCGTTATACATTTTCATCTGTCGATACACTTTCATATACTTACGGCCGGCCTCGATATCATCGAGCAATTGATTGATAGCCGTCGAAAGGTCGACACGTTGCTCAAGAAGCACATTGAGTTTTGCCTGACACTTGGCGATGTGCGCTTCCGAGGCATCTTTACGAGCCACCTCAACCTCCATGTGATATATCTTCAACGCCAAAATCGACAAACGGTCGAGCGCCCATGCCGGGCTTTCGGTATTGATTGTGGCATCGGGAAGAGTTTTCACGTCCTTGTATAGCTCACGGAAGTAGGTATCCAACTCCTCAACCATATCCGTACGGTCTTGGTTTGACTTGTCGATACGGCGCTTGAGCGTAAGCGCTTCCACCGGGTCGATATTCGGGTCGCGAATTATGTCCTCCATGTGCCATTGTGCGGCATCAATCCAGTTTTTTGCAAACAGAGTGTGCTCGATAGAGCCTGCCTCGTAAGGGTTGGTCTCTACAGCATCAATATTGTCATATTCGTGGTATTTTTCGGTAGTTTCCCAAAAAATACGATTACATTTATCGGCAAATTTCATGTTCATTAATTTTTATAATTCACAAAGATAGTGCAAGACAAGCGCATTTCAAAAAAAATCACATCTGTTTTTTGAACAACCCGACTCTCAATAGACATAGATTTTGGTGTCTTTGATGCTGCCGGGGGCGGAGGTCTCCATGCGGGGGAGATATTGCAACGCGCACATGGTGCGTTCTGCTCCGAGGTCTATGACAAGGCGGTGAGGGTAGGGCACAGAGGTGGCCGAGAGCCAATAGGTCGACTCTTGAAGGTCGAAGGCTTTCTCTGCCGTATGATTTTGCCCGACATCCTCGCTATCGACATGCTCTATAGTCCAACTTTCGCGAGGTATTCGCTCGCCTTGGCTGTCGAGCAAATACAGCTCTGCGACAGCCACTTGCGACGACTCATCGTGAGCACTATGTGCCTCTATGCACAAATAACGGCCAACCGCAGGGGCATCAAACGTCACTTCTTGCCAACCGTTTCCCGGCTTAAATTGCCCGACATATACTGGCTTGGTATTGCCTAATTCAATATGTCCTTTTCGGGTGGCAGGCGCAAGGTTCAACTTATCGATAATCGGGTGGGAGAGTCCTTCGGTCACAACTTCGCGCGGCCCGACGATGTCAAACACAAGAATTTCGTTTTCGCCTTCATGGAGCCAACATCCCGGCACATAGAGAGTCTGTTGCGGACCAATGTGCCAGAAGCGGCCGATGCCAAGTCCATTGACATAAACCAACCCTTTGCCCCACGACTCAAAGTTGAGAAACGTGTCGCCTACGCGATCCAAGCGAAATGTGGCTCGATAGCATCCTCGCACATTGTCGCTCAACGAGTCCACCGGCACAAAATCCATTTTGGCGTATGTGTCGTAGTCATCCTCGATATTAAACACCTGCCAGTCGGTCAACCGATGATTTTTTCCGTCAACTGAGACCACGACCGAATCGGTGATACCTTTATAATCCTTGATGGCACGGCCGAAATTGATACGCCCCATGGCCTCCACCAAGATGTCTAACCGAGCTCCTTTTCGGCATGCGGGAATGAGTATCTCCGTTTCACCATTGCGCCTATCCAAGCTGCCTATCAACTCGCCATCGATCATCACCTGAGCATAGTCGTGAACATCGCTGATCGTGAGCAACGAGGGGTTATCAATCTGCGGCATAGCGGTGCGATAGAGTATCGAGCCAAAGCCTTGATCGTAATGTTCCATCGGCCGAATCTCCGAGTCGGCTTTCGCTTCCGGCAGATTGGTCAGCAGTGGCGCTACCTCAGTGAAGCGAATAGGAGCAATCTCGATAGTCTCAATCGGCGATGGGATAGGGGGCAACTCTTGTGATGGCGAGTATTTCGCCATTATGCTCCTGAGCAGATGATATTTCTGCGTGGCGCGCCCCGATTCTGAGATAGGAGCATCGTAGTCGTAGGAGGTCACATCGGGAGCATATCCGGGAGAATTGGCTCCTGCCCAATGCCCCCAATTGGTGCCGCCATGAGTCATATACAGACTGAAAGATATTCCTTTCGACAGCATTTCTTCGATGCCGGCTATCATAGCGTCGGCTGAGCGCGTCTCATGATTGGCACCCCACTTATCAAACCATCCGCTCCAAAACTCAGAGCACATGAGCGGAGAGTCGGGACGCAGCTTTTTGAGTCGGGCAAATTGTTGGTCAATGTCAGCACCGGTGCCAAAATTCATGGTCCATACCAAGTCGTCAAGACCATTTTCGGTAAAATTCGACGCCCAATCACACTGAAAAAGAGTGACATCAGTGCCGAAATGACGTCGAATAATATCTCTAATCGCCTTTACATAGGGTTTGTTGGTGCCATACGAACCATACTCATTTTCCACTTGCGCCATGATAATCGGACCACCTCGCTGCACAGTGAGATGAGCTACCTGAGCCGCCACTTGCGCCTCAAATCGATCTACGCGGTCGAGAAAATACGAGTCGTCCTCGCGCAAGCGAATGTCGCTTTTCTTAAGCAACCACCACGGCAATCCGCCCATCTCCCACTCGGCACACACATAGGGACCGGGGCGCAAGATGACATACATGCCATGCTTCTGACACAAGCGACAGAACTCAGCCACGTCAGCTTGCCCGGTAAAATTATATTCATCCGGTCGCTCTTCATGAAAATTCCAAAACACATACAGGCATATCGTATTCATGCCCAAAGCCTTACACATCTCTATACGATGTTCCCAATAAGGGCGTGGGATGCGCGGGTAGTGAAGCTCGGCAGCTTTGACCACAAACGGCTCGCCGTCGAGCAGAAACGCTCCTTTACCGACTTCAAACGTAGTAGACTGTGCTGACGCTATGCTCATCATCAGCGCCAACAGACTTAATATAAATGCTCTCATGGTATTTCAGCCTACTATAATTCTTTGGTGAAGAATATCTCTGTAGGAAAGTGATCGGAATAGCCGTTAAGAAACACTCCCGATGCGAAAGTGCGACGAGGATAGCCTTGTCGATTGCCCTCGGTGTCGCGCAAAAATTCGCGATTCATCACTTCGCATTTCCAATATTTCAATCCGCCTTGCTTCTTGCTCAAGAGATTTCCTGAGATGATGATTTGGTCAAACAGATTCCATGCTCCGCGATAGGCCAATGAGCCTATACCGCGGTCGAGAACAGCCCAAAATGGATTGTAGAATCCGTGCGCATCAGCCACATCCTTTGCATCTTTCTTCGCTCCGAGCACCTTGGCGCATGAACGGTCGTGAGGATCATCGTTTAAGTCGCCAAGCACTATCACACCCACATCGGGGTCGGTGCGCCACACCGAGTCGGCAATCTCTTTCGACAATGCCGCGGCCGCTTCGCGCAGATAGCTCGACTGCTCCTGTCCGCCAAGACGCGACGGCCAGTGATTGACGATCACTGCAACCTTTTCGCCAGCCAGCAATCCGTAGACACACATCTGGTCGCGAGTGCGAAACTCGGGATAGCCATCGATGCGCAGCGTGTGGTTGGTCACATTAAGCGGTCGGAAAAATCGCGGATTATAAAGCAAACCCACATCGACACCGCGACGGTCGGGCGAGTCATGATGAATGACTTGAAGTTGCCACTTCTTGATAGCCTCGGCGCGCACAAGGTCGTCGAGCACCGACTTATTCTCAATCTCCGACACACCGATGATAGCCGGCCCCATAGGGGTGGTTTTGGTGGTCATCTGCGATATGGCATACGACATATTGCGTATTTTCTTCCAATACTTATCTCCGTTCCATTGGCGAGCGCCATTAGGCGAAAATTCGAGGTCGTAGCTTCCGTTGGCATTGATCGTGTCAAACAGATTTTCGAGATTGTAGAAAGCCACACCAAGCACCATCACTTTCTTATCGCTCTTTTGTGCCACCGCACAAAAGCTCACGATAAGACTGAGAAGCATAGCAATACTGAGTCGTTTCATAAGCGAGTAGTTGTTTTCGTTAGAACAATTTTTTTGCTAATATAGCGATAATTTCGTTAGAGAGATGCAGTTTCACCCGATTTTTTCGCCCATTACGTCTCAATATTTATTTCCAAACCGCCAAATTTGGGGGTAAATTGGCGGTTGTAACCGCTAAATTCGGTATGAATTTGGCGGATTGGAGTAAATAAGGGTAGTAGAGCAACGCGAAAAAAAATTGTGACGATGAAAATTTTAATCATAATGTTATGCAATAATTATATAAAATCACTATATTTGCAGATATCAAACAACTAATTCTTTAACCCCTAAATTTACAAATTATGAAGAAATTTTTACTCTCCCTTCTCTGCTTGGTAGGCTTCACCGCAGCCCAAGCCGAAACATTCGTTATTGCAGACCAGTGGGGTAGCGATACTGCTGTCCTCACTGAATGGACCTCTGGTACTTATACTTTCACCCCCGACAAAGCGCAGGGAAGTACCACTCCCGCATACAACAAATCAGGTGATGCTCGTCTTTATCAAAGAAACACTTTTACC
>CAZWWS010000042.1:0-23012 GCA_964637445.1 uncultured Muribaculum sp. | reverse complement strand
GATATATAATGTGCTGAAAAACACATTGTAGGGTTTGTTTATACGCAATCAAAGATGTAACTTTGCAACGTCGAATTAACACTAATAACGCATTATTTCATGAAATCATTGTTGATTGCCGCGCTTGCCGTGGCTGTCGCAGGCACAGTGCTGGTTGCTTGCAATTCAAAGAAAAAAGGTGATGCCGCTGTCGAAGAGCGCGATTCTACCTACACTACAGTAAATCATCCCGAATGGAGCCGCAATGCGGTGATCTATGAGGTAAATCTCCGTCAATACACCGACTCAAGCTCTGTCGTAGAGTTTGAGAAGCATCTTCCTCGCTTGAAGGAGCTTGGTGTCGACATCCTTTGGTTTATGCCCATTCATCCTATTTCGGAACTCAACCGCAAGGGTGGTCTTGGCAGCTACTATGCAGTGAAAGATTACAAGGGCTTCAATCCCGAATTTGGTACAGTAGAGCAATTTAAGCACATGGTTGCTGAAGCTCACAAGCTTGGCATGAAGGTTATTCTCGACTGGGTGCCTAACCACACCGGTTGCGACAATCATTGGGTGACCGAACATCCCGATTGGTTCATGAAAGACTCGCTTGGTAAGATGTATGGCCCTTACGATTGGACCGACGTGTATAAACTCGATTATTCAAACAAGGAAATGCGTGCTGCGATGGTCGATGCTCTTAAGTATTGGTTGACCGACGTGGATGTTGACGGTTTCCGTTGCGACGTGGCCGGTGAAGTTCCCACCGATTTCTGGGATGAAACTCGTCCGATGCTTGCCTCTGTGAAGCCCGAGCTCTTCATGCTCGCCGAAGCAAGCAAGCCCGAACTACAAAAGAATGCTTTCAACATGGGCTACAACTGGCCGATGAAAGACCTTTTCAGCGAAATTGCCGCTACGGCAGGACAATACTCGTTCAAGAAAGAGGGTGAGCCTATGCGCACTTTCCCGGTGAAGACCGCGGTGGATATCGACTCGCTTCTTGCCGATCAAGCAGCCAACTATCCGAAAGATACTTACTTGATGAACATGATCACCAACCACGACCTCAACTCATGGGAAGGTACTGAGATGGAACGCCTTGGCAACCTCATGGACGCATTTGCCGTTCTTACTTACACTCTCCCCGGTATGCCGTTGATCTACACAGGTCAGGAGACCGGAATGAATCGTGCGTTTGAGTTCTTCATCAAAGATAAAGCTCCTGAATGGGAACCGCGCAACGAGTTCTTCACATTCTACAAGAAGCTCGGCGAACTAAAGCATGCTGAAAAGGCTCTTGCCGCCGGCGCTGTTGGAGGCGACATCGTTCGCTATCCCACTGCCGACGAAGATCTCTATATCTTCTCTCGTTCGGTCGATGGCTCGACAGTGATTGTGTTTACCAACCTCGGTGCTGAGGCTGCTGCTGTAGAATACAAGGAAGCAGCTCCGTCGGCCGAAGGAACAATCAACTATTTCACCGATGCAGCCGAAGAGTTCCCGACATCGCTCAATGCCGGCGAATATCGCGTGTATGTAAAGAAATAATAATATCTTTCAAAAAAATCATGGGCAGTGCTTCCTGAGTGCTGCCCATATTTTTAATCACTTAAATTGCGAGATTATGAACTACTATACAAGTTGGGCTTTCAAGATAGTGATGGCCGTAGGATTGGTGCTTATGTCACATTCACTCTATGAGGAGTTGACGCAAGAGTGTGGCGTGGCGAAGATTGCAGCGTATTCGATGTGGATATTGACCGTACTGCTATATGTGGCAGATGTGTATCTGCTTAAAAAGAAATGCCGCTTTAATATGGCGGTAATATTTTTGATTCTTATCTCAAGCATCGTGCATAATTTGTAGCGGTTTGATACCGGCTGATTGCCGTTTTTTTAGTAATTTTGCACAATAAAAGGTATTGTGTATGAAAGTAACGATTATCAATGGTCCAAATCTAAACCTATTAGGTGTGCGCGAGCCGGGCATCTATGGCAGTTCGTCGTTTGAAAGCTATTTGCAAGAGCTTAAAGCTCGCTATTCGGAGATTGAAATCGATTATTTTCAGAGCAACCATGAGGGCGCAATCATCGACAAGCTCCATGCTATCGGCTTTGACGACGCCCATGGGGTGGTGTTGAACGCCGGCGCATATACCCACACCTCATTGGCTATTGCCGATGCAATATCGGCTATAAAGATTCCGGTGGTGGAGGTGCATATCTCCAATGTGCATGCGCGTGAGGAAGTGCGTCATCATTCGATGATATCGCGAGTGTGTCGCGGTGTGATAGCCGGTTTCGGGCTCGACAGCTACCGCCTTGCTATCGAGTCGTTGATTTAGTGGGTGACGCCAAAAGTATAGAACATATATAGATTGAAAAAGCATAAAGAAGTATGATTAAGTTTACTAAAATTGTTGCGACAGTATCTGATAAAAGATGCGATATTCCATTTATTCAAGAGCTATTTGACAATGGAATGAATGTGGTGCGTATGAATTCGGCTCATCTTCAGCTTGAAGGATTCCGTCGCATTATCAACAATGTGCGAGCAGTGTCGTCGCGCATTGGCATTTTGATGGATACAAAAGGGCCTGAAATCCGTACGACAACCAACGTAAACGATGAAGATATAGTCTTTACAGAGGGCGACAAGGTGAAGTTTGTCGGCGACATTTCCGGCGAAACGTCACACGAGTGTATCTATCTGTCATACTCCGATATTGCAAAAGATGTGACCGTGGGTATGCACTTCCTTATCGACGATGGAGAGATCGACTTCCTCATCGAAGCAATAGAAGACGGCACGATATATGCCACCGCTCAGAATGGTGGAAAACTCGGCTCGCGAAAGAGCGTTAATATCCCCGGAGCGTGTATAAAGCTGCCCTCGCTCACCGAGCGCGACAAGCAAAATATCGGCTATGCGATGGAGCTTGGCGTCGACTTTATCGCTCATTCGTTTGTGCGCAGCCGACAAGATGTGCTCGATATTCAAGCCATCCTCGATGCTCACAACAGCCCGATAAAAATCATAGCGAAGATAGAAAATCAAGAGGGTATCGACAATTTTGATGAAATCCTTGAGGTGTCGTATGGCATCATGATTGCGCGTGGCGATCTCGGTATCGAGATTCCCGCTGAACGTATTCCCGGCATCCAACACAGCTTGATCAACAAATGTATCCTCAGCCACAAACCTGTGATTGTGGCTACGCAAATGCTCCACTCGATGATCAACAATCCTCGCCCGACTCGCGCTGAGGTTTCGGATATAGCCAATGCAGTGTATCAGCACACAGATGCTCTGATGCTTAGTGGCGAAACGGCTTATGGCAAATATCCGGTGGAAGCAGTGGCTACGATGGCTCGTGTGGCTCGTGAGGCTGAACATTCATTGTCGTCGGCAGTAGTTCCGTCGGTTGAAAATGATGTAACCTCATTCCTCGCTCGTCAAGCAGTGGCATCATCGGAAAAGCTTGATACGCGCGCTATTATCACTGATAGTTATACCGGACGCACGGCTCGATATATCGCCTCGTTCAGAGGGAAATATCCTACATTTGCCATCTGCTATCATGAGCACGTGATACGCTGGTTGGCATTGTCGTATGGCGTTGTTGCTCACTATCAAGAGCGCTCCTCGTCGTCGCGTCGCTATCTGCGCAATGCTCTCAGTAAGCTCATTGAAATAGGGCGCCTCTCTCATCACGACCGAATAGCATATCTCGGTGGAGGATTTGGCGAAGGGCATGGCACATCGTTCCTCGAAATCAACAATGTGGGTGAGGTGATGGATAATTATAGCACTTATTCGTTGCCGAATCTTGAAGATGTAGATCAATGCAAGTCGAATTAGAGCAATATATACTCGCACATATTGATGCGGAGCCGGAAGGGATGCGTCGTCTCAATCGCGACACGCATCTCTACCATCTCTATAGCCGAATGTGCTCGGGACACTATCAAGGGCGTCTGTTAAAAATGCTTACAGAAATGATACGTCCCAAGAGAGTGCTCGAACTCGGTGCCTTTACCGGATATTCTGCTCTATGCTTTGCCGAAGGCCTGCATGAAGATGCCGAACTTCATACGATAGAAATCGATGATGAATTGGAGGATTTTCTTCGTCTTCAATTCTCAAAATTTCCACATGCCGAACGCATCACTCTTCACATAGGAGATGCGACGGAGATATTGCCCACGATAGAGGGTAGTTTTGATATGGTGTTTATCGATGCCAATAAGCGACACTATGTGGAATACTATGAGCTCGTATTGCCACGAGTGACTCCCGGAGGTTTTATCCTTGCCGACAACACACTATGGGATGGAAAAGTGACCGACCCCGAAGCTAACCATGACCCACAGACTCAAGGTATCTTGCAATTTAATGACATTGTAGCCAACGACCCGCGTGTAGAGCGTGTGATACTCCCTATCCGTGATGGTCTCACTATCATTCGTGTGCTTCCATAACTGGAGTAAGCACAATATGTCAAGATTTTAATTTGCAAGTTGAGAAGGGTTTCGCTATATTTGCAAATATAAATCGAGTTCGACATGAAAAGATATTTATTCCTAAGCATATTGGTGGTTACTGCGATGGTCACTGCGATGGCAGATGTCCCGACGGGATATTATAATTCCCTGAATGGTAAAAAGAATGTGGCTCTTAAAACAGCGGTACGTGATATAATATATAATCACACTGAGGTGTCGTCGTATCAAGACCTCCCACGCTATTTTCGCCGCACCGACGCGCGTCCCGGCACCAATCAATGGTGGGAGATGTATTCAAGCGAGACGTTCTATTTGTCGTCGTTCAGCGGGCTTAATCGCGAGCACTCGGTGCCAAAAAGCTGGTGGGGTGGTAGCACATCAATTCCGCCTTATACCGACCTAAACCATCTATATCCGTCGGAGAGTGATGCCAACACGGCCAAAAGCAATTATCCGCTGGGAACGGTGATGACCGCTACGTTCGACAACGGGGTTAGTAAGGTGGGATATGCTGTGACCGGACAAGGTGGTGGCGCTGCAAAGGTGTTTGAGCCGGCCGACGAATATAAAGGCGACTTTGCGCGCACATATTTCTATATGGCTACATGCTACGCCGGATATGTGACATGGAAGTATCAGTATATGTTTCAAAATACGAGCGAATTGACGCTCAATCAGTGGTCGCAAACATTGTTGCTCAAATGGCATCGAGAAGACCCGGTGAGTCAAAAGGAGATAGATAGAAATGAGGCTGTATATGGCTTTCAGAACAATCGAAATCCATTTATAGACTTCCCTGATTTGGCTGAATATATTTGGGGAAATAAAAAGGGACAGACATTCTCAACCGCACTGCCCGAAACTCCTACCGGCGAGGTGAATTTGATTACTCCGACGCAGGATATGGAGTTGGATTTCGGTCAGGTGGCAATAGGAAATACCGTGAAGCGCCAACTATTTTTCAATGGCGAAAATATGACAGGGACATTGACGCTGACCTTGTGGAAGGACGACACGGAGATGTTTAAGCTCGATGATGAGGAGATAAAAGCGTCGTTGGTCAATGCCGATACCGGTTATTGGCTGAACATAACGTATGCTCCGACGGCGTTGGGTGAGCATTCTACCCGATTGGTGATTTCTGATGGCGGACTGGTGGGGTCGCGAGGTATTGCTCTGACGGGAAGTTGCTTGGCAGTGCCTTCGCTATCGGTGTTGACTGCGCTTGAGCCAACGGATATTACCGAAAACTCGTACACTGCCAACTGGGAAGCTTCGACCGATGAAATCGATTATTATATAGTGACGCGCACTCGATATGTGGATGGCGCTGCAGCTTCGTCGGAAGAAATTGAAACAGAGGAAAATAGTGTTGAGATAACCGATTTTGATGAGTCGACGCGTGAGACCTACTCGGTGCAATCCGTTCGCTTGGGATATCGCTCGGCGATGTCGAATATCATTACCGTCGACCATGCCGGAATATCGGGAGTGGAAATGGATATGCCTCTCGGCACGGCATATTGCCCCGGTGGCGTGAGATTCGTTTGTGGTGCAGACCACACCAACGGACGAGTGTACGACACATTCGGTCGCGTTGTGATGACCCTCGATGTGATATCCAACAATATGGAGGTATCGCTTCCGTGGGGTGTGTACTTCGTGCTGACCGATCAACTGAGAAGACCAATACAGATTATCGTTAAATAAAACAACTTGTTTATGAAAAAATTAATTGTAATGTTGCTTGCGGTGGCCGCAATGTCGGCACAGGCAACCGAAGTGATTGCTCATCGTGGATTTTGGGATACGGAAGGCTCGGCTCAAAATTCAATCGCAGCCCTTGAGAAAGCCGACTCGATCGGATGTTATGGCTCGGAATTTGACGTGTGGATGAGCGCAGATGGAGAGTTGGTAGTAAACCATGATGCGACATTTCGAGGCGTGACAATGCAAGATGCGACAGCCAAAGTGTGCACGGCGGTAGAGTTGCCAAATGGTGAGTCGCTACCCACATTGCGTCAGTATCTCGAACGAGGCAAGCAACTCGCCACCCGATTGATTCTCGAATTGAAATCGCACCGCACTCCCGAGCGCGAAACTGAAGCCGTAGAAAAAATCGTTGCGATGATTGACCAACTGGGACTTAACGAGCGAGTGGAGTATATTGCGTTCTCTCGCCATGCAACTGAAGAATTTATCCGATTGGCTCCAAAAGGCACACCGGTTTACTATCTTGAGGGGGATATTGCTCCCACAGAGTTGAAGGCTATGGGATGTGCCGGAGCGGACTATAATATAAATGTATTCAAGGATCATCCCGAGTGGATCAAAGAGTGTCATGATTTGGGCATGAAAGTCAATGTGTGGACCGTCAATAAGCCGTCCGATATGCAGTGGCTTATCGAAATGGGAGTAGACTTTATCACGACAAATGCCCCGGTGACTTTACAAACGCTACTGAAACGATAATGTCGCAACCGGGCGAACGAATAGGCTTTGTCTCGTATCTACAGACTATTGGAATCATACTCGTGGTCGTAGGACATTCATTTCATGAATATCCGATCGACCATGGGCATTCGTTGTTGGCCTATCGACTGATATATTCGTTTCATATGCCTTTGTTTGTATTTATTTCCGGATATCTGTTGGCTTATTCAACGTTCATTCGAGATAAAAGAAAAAGAATAAAAGAATTTATTGTCGAAAAGAGTCGTCGGCTTCTTGTGCCATATTTTGTGTTGGGCGCGATAACATTTATACCACGGGCATTAATGAGCGGCATGGCCGACAGTACAATAGAGCTATCATGGGGCAGTTTTGCCGAAAGTCTCATTTATTCCGACAAGCTCTCTGTGGTGTTTTTCTGGTTTCTTCCTGCAATATTTATCATATTGAATATTGCGCATATTGCAATTAAGGCCACAAATTATGTCAACACCCCAACATTCTATCTGATAGCAATTGTGGCAGGTCTTGTGTTAAATCTTGCAGATATCGGAAATATATTCCTTTTTTCTCTATCGGATGCATTGTCTCTTTTGATATATTTTATCCTTGGAATGGCTTATTGCGCATATCAAAAACGAATAGATAGTGCGATAAAAATTGATAATTGTAGTGTGGCAATCGGGTGTGGACTTTTGTGGTTGCTTCTTTATTATTTAGAGATGCCATTACTATGTGCGATTATGGGAATCGTAATGTCGGTAGGATTGTCTAAGATTATGGCAAATGCCAATTTTGGATTGATTAAGCATCTTGATGGAGCCTCATATATGATATTTCTATTATCGTGGTATCCGAGTGTTGCTGCGCAACAAATATTGCATCACTTTACTGATTTTGATTGGTGGATTTATACCATTCTGTCAATAATAGTGAGTATATACATACCATGGGGAGTGTTTCGTTTTATCATGTCATATCGAGAGAAATCTTCGATAGTCAGATTTCTTTCTATCATTACCGGACATTCTCGCTAAATGAGATTGCGGGGGTGGTGGGATAGGATTTCCTGGCGGAGATAGGTGCGGTCGAGATGGATGTAGATTTCGGTCGTGACGATGCTTTCGTGACCGAGCATTTGCTGGATGGCACGGAGGTTGGCACCGCCTTCGAGCAGATGAGTGGCAAACGAATGGCGTAGGGTGTGTGGCGAGATGGTCTTGCGTATACCGGCAAGTTCGCAGAGCTGTCGCACGATATAGAATATCATGACGCGAGTGAGTCGATGGCCTCTGCGATTGAGGAACAGATAGTTTTCCTCGCCATCTTTGATGTTGTCTTGTTGCGCGCGCACCTCAAGATATAACTTGATTTGTTTTGTGGCTTCTTCTGATATGGGCACCATGCGCTCTTTGCTTCCCTTGCCTTTGACCACGATGTAACCTTCATCTAAATAAAGGCGGCTGATTTCGAGGTTGATGAGTTCTGACACACGCACACCGCAACTATAAAGAGTCTCAATGATGGCTCGGTTGCGTTGCCCCTCGGCAGTGCTTAGGTCGATAGCCTCAATCATGCTGTTGATTTCTTCGATGGATAAGATTTCGGGTAGATGGCGTCCGATTTTGGGCGTTTCGAGCAGTACTGAGGTGTCTTCGTCGATGTAGCCTTCGATTTTGAGAAATTTGAAGAATGATTTTATCCCGGAAATGATGCGAGCTTGTGAACGCGGAGAGATGCCCACGTCGTGTAGGTCGGCTATGAATGCTTGCAGTTCGGCAAGGTCGACTTTGCGGAGACGTTTGTTGCCCGATGCAAGATATACGAGTAGCTTGTCGATGTCGGCGTGATAAGCTTCGCGAGTGTTGGGCGACAAACCGCGTTCGAGCATCAAGTAGGCATTGTAGCGTTTGAGAAGTTGGTTGATGTTGTCGATGGAGCGCATTTTCAGAACCAAAGAGAGTAATGTTGACGAGGAAGATGGTTGAGGCCTGCAAAAATAGCAATGCGGTCGTTGGAGAAGCTCATGCCATGGGTGGAGGTCGATTTAAGGTGATCCCATAGTCGTCGTACGTTGCGTGAACGCGAAATGTTGCGCACCACGACTACTCCGTCGCTGTTTAATGCGTTGCTAAGTGTCGCGCAGAGATGAGAGAAGTCGGTGTCTGACACATCGTTGACGAGGATAAAAGGCGATTTGCCGGATAGGGAATCGTTGTAGGCATCGATTGCTTCGACGAGTGTAGGATAACGTGTTATACGCGAAGAATAAGGGCGAGTGATTTGGTCGTAGATGTCTTCGTGGGGGTTGTCGCCGGTGAAAATTATCAGTCGGGATGAACTGTCGACATCGAGCATCACGGTAGATGAGATGCCGTAGGAGACACCGCATTGCAGGATGACGGCCGGTTGAAAGCGGCATACGATGCGAAATAGCATTTTCGCATTTTTGAGCGATATGATGCGAGGGTGGCGCGATACGGAGGACGCTAAAAGCAGAGCTTGTCGACGACGACCGGTGATAGCTTCGTAGGCATAGTAGTGGCAACGTTCGCGCAACACTCGCAACACGAACTCAAACGCGAATGGCGAGTGAATGCCGAAGCCTTTGCTGCGACTATAACGGCGCAGAGCGGTGTAATATCTACGAAGCCGGTTCATCGCTCTTCCGAGCCTTCCGACGGCTGATTATAGCTGAGGCAATAGCCGCCGCGAGGGCAATATAGATGATGATGATGGAGATGTAGGCCGTGGTGACGGTGGTGTGAACCGATTCGGGGTCAAATCGCATCACGATTTCATGGTCGCCGGCTGGTACACGCATGGCGCGAAGGATGTAATTGACACGTCCGATTTCAGCATTTTTGCCATCAATTGTAGCTTTCCAACCCCATGGGAAATAGACTTCGGAGAATACGGCGAGACCGCCATTGGCCGACACGGCGCGATAGCGAAGCTCGTTGGGAGCATAGGTTGTCTCGAAGATTGTATCGGAGGGGGCGATGACCGGAATGTCGAATCCAAGAATGTCTTTAAATTTTGCATCAGCAACAGCTTCGGTGTTTGGATCTATCGACCTGAGAGCTGCCATTTCTTCATTGGCATTGCCCACATAGCGGATAGTATTAACCCACCAAGCGTTGCCCAAAGCATCCGGATTTTCAAACACTTGCTCGTCGGCAACAATGACGTAGCGAGCATTGAGCATATTGAGTACGTTCCAGTCGGCCGAGTCGGGCTGCTGAGAGCGGAAGTGGCTGAGGTGTCGGTCGATGAGATCTTGATAGCGAGTGAGCTTTGCCGCGTGATAGCCTCCAATCATCTTGTGATAGTAGGATGGAGCTGCTTGGTCGAAGTTGGGAATGTCGAGTACACGATAGTTCATAGCGGTGTCGGCAAGTATCTGACGATCAACTTGTCGCATGGGGAATTTTTCACCTTGATAGAGTTGGCGAGGCGCGAAGCTGTCGTGGTTGATGTATCGCTTGTCGACTGAATATAGGTCGATGGTGATGGCTATTGTGAGCAGAATACAAGCAGCAGGTTTGCCAATCTTTCCATATAAGAATAGCGCAATGATGCCAAGTCCGATGCCGAGGAATATGAAACTGCGAAGGGCATCGTCGGCTACCATCGACATTCTAACGGAGTCGATAGCAGAGAAGAATGACGCGTATTCAGGTATTGCGAAGAGGTCGCCCCACGAAGTCGACTCATATTGGCTGAATCCTTCTCCGAAAATGTTTGGAGCGATAAAACCTAATGCGCAGATGAATATGCACACTCCGAAACTTGCAAGGATTGAAGTCTTAAACTTTTTCCAAGCATCCGGTGTGGTGAAAATCTCTTTGAGAGCTAAAATAGCGAGCAAAGGCATGGTAAATTCGGCAATGACGAGAATCGAGGCGACAGTGCGGAATTTGTTGTACATCGGGAAATGGTCGATCATCCAATCGGTGAGCCACATAGCGTTGTGTCCCCACGCGAGCATTATCGAAATGATAGTAAGGACGAGGAGTGTCCACTTCATAGGACCTTTGACGATGATGCATCCCAAGAGGAAGAGTGCAAAAATTATAGCACCGATATAGACCGGTCCATTGGTCATGGGCTGGTCGCCGAAATATTGCGACACTTGTGATAGATTGACCGCTTCTTGCTGAGAGATAGCGCCTTCGCGAACAAGCTGCTGAGTATGCGGCACATCGTAAAGAGTGAGCAATTTGTTTTCGCCTTTTTCCGGGCGAATAGTGGCGCCTCCTTTTACGTTGGGAATCAAAAGTGTGAATGTCTCATCGAGTCCATAGCTCCAAGCGGTGATGTAGTCTTTGTCGAGCCCACCGGTCGATGAATTGGACGAACCGTCGGTAGCGGTCAGCTCCGAATGGCCGCCACGCATCGACTCAAGGCTGTATTTATAAGTGTTGTAGAGATTCGGTAGGTTTGCCCCCACGGCCAATAGGGCGGCAACAGCCAACGTCCCTGTGGCGATGCCCCATCGGGCGAGGCGTTTTTTCTTTAATGCGGTGATGAAATATGCTATTACAAATCCCACTATAACAAACAGGAAATAATAGCTCATCTGTATGTGGTTGCTTGCAATCTGAAGCGCTGCAAACAGGGCGGCCAATGCTCCTCCGGCGATGAATTTGCCTCTATAACATAGCACAATGCCGGCTATTGTGGGCGGAATATACGCAAGAGTGACAAACTTCCAAATGTGTCCGGCGCCGATGATGATGAAGAAATAAGATGAGAAGCCGTAGGCAATAGCCCCCAGAAGAGCTAAATACCATCTGACTTTCATGGCAAGCAGTAGGATGAAAAATCCTAACATCATTATGAAAATCAGATTTACCGGCGATGGAAACCATAGGCTATAAGCTTTGCCTATCCACGAAATCAAATCGTTGGAAGGGTAGGATGGGGCTATCTGAAAGTTTGGCATACCGGAAAACAGAGAGTTGGTCCAACGCGACATTTCTCCGGTCTCTTCGGCAAATGCTTTGACTTCTTGACCGATAGCAGTACCTTGTTGCATATCGTGCTGTCGCAGTTCGTTGCCTTGCATGGCATCGGGATAGAAAAACATCCACGAAATGATGGCAATCACCGCCACAGAAATAATAACGCCTATGATTTTGCTATTTTTCATTGTGAGATAGTGGGAGGAGAGAGGTGACAATTATTCGTAATTGATGGGAATTTCGCGAGAGATACTGTGGTCGAGAGAAATGAGAGTTTCGGTGCCGATAACGCCTTCAATCATTTGGATGCGGTCGTTGAGAAGCTCCATAAGATGCTCATTGTCGCGAGCATATAGCTTCACAAGCATGGTGTATGGCCCGGTGGTGAAATGGCACTCCACTATTTCGGGGATTTTTTCCAATTCGGGAACAACGTTGCGATACATAGCTCCGCGCTCAAGATTCACGCCCACATAGGTGCAAGTGCTGTAGCCCAACACTTTAGGGTTGACATGATAACCCGACCCTGTGATGACATTGAGATCGATCATGCGCTGTATGCGCTGATGAATTGCAGCACGAGAGACGCCACACTCAGTGGCTACGTCTTTAGAAGCTATGCGAGCATTGCGCATTACAATTTCTAAGATTTTGCGGTCAAGATTGTCGATTTTCTCCATAAGTTTAAGTCAATGGTATAGTAAAATGATTGACAAATGTAAGTAAAGTTTTTATATTTTGGCACATTTTGTATGAAAATTTATGCGAATTAATGCAAAATGCGTAAATAAATGCATCAAATTTCCAAAAATGACAGCAATTAAGAGAGAGGAGAAATCTTTTGCCTCGGTAAGAGTGTTTAGATGTTGACGTAAGGGTGAAAATGAGGCTTTTAAGATTTTTTACTAAAATAAGTAGAATGCTCCGAGAGATTTAGCCTACCTTTGTGCTCGTAATTAATTAGAACAAAGATATGAATATGGAAAATAAACAACTTGATCGCATCAGCTATGCTCTCGGATTGAGCATGGGAAATAATTTTCGTAGTTCAGGAATCGAGAGCATCGTCGTGGAAGACTTTGCCGATGGCGTCGCAGCTGTGTTTGCCGGGGCAACACCGAAGATGACTTACGACGAAGCGAAAGCTGTGATACAAGAATTTTTCCAAGAGATGGATGCCAAGCAACAAGCTGCCGCAGCCAAAATGGGTGAAGTGAACGAGCAAGCCGGACGCGCATTCCTTGAAGAGAACGGCAAGCGCGAGGAGGTGAAGATCACTGCGTCGGGATTGCAATATGAAGTGCTCGAAGAGGGTACCGGCGCTCAGCCTACATCGGCCGACCAAGTGACTGTTCACTATACCGGTAAGTTGATTGATGGAACAGTGTTTGACAGCTCTGTAGAGCGTGGTGCACCTGCTACGTTTGGTGTCACTCAGGTTATTCCGGGATGGGTTGAAGCGCTCCAAATGATGAAAGAAGGAGCAAAATGGCGTCTTTATATTCCGTCGCAATTGGCCTATGGCCCTAATGGAGCCGGTGGCGTGATTGGACCTAACGCAACATTGATTTTTGATGTTGAGCTTATTAAAGTTGTAGGTAAATAAGAGATATGTTGCGAGTATTTTCAATCTTAATGGTTGTAGCGAGCATATTTGGCTTGGAAGCCAAATGTGCCGAGCGTCCCGATTCGGTATCGGCGGCTTATGCCACTGTGTGGGGCGATTATATAAAATCGCAACTTGAACGAAATTTTCAGGGCGATAGCGCCAAAGTGGCTCGATTTATGTCGGGGTTTGAGGCGGCAATGTCGCTCGAAGCGTCGGAAGAACCATACTATCAAGGTGTGATAGGTGGTTTTGAAGTCGCTAAGCGCATCAAGCAGATGCAGCAGATGCAAATACCGGTCAATGAAGCCGGATTTGTTGCTGCCTTGAACGATATTATAGCCGGGAAGTCAACAGGATTTACCCGCGAAAAAGCTGAGGCATATCTGCAATCGTATATGCATCGCAATGAGAAGCGCGATACCGTGGGCATGGCTTCACAAGAGGCATTCCTTGCCAAACAACGCGAGCGCAAGTCGGTGGAAGTGACTCCGTCGGGATTGCATTTTGAGACGCTTAAAGCCGGGACTGGCGAAACTCCTCAATCGACCGATAAGGTAAGAGTGACCTATGTGGGGCGACTTGCCGACGGCACGGTGTTTGATTCAACCGATGAGCCGATAGAATTTGATGTAAATCGTTTGGTAAAAGGTTTTACCGAAGGTTTGCAGTTGATGCGCGAAGGAGGTCGGTATCGAATGTTTATCCCTGCGTCGTTGGGATATGGCGATCGCGGAGTAGATGGTGTGATTCCCGGCAATGCGGTGCTTGATTTCGAAGTGGAGCTTATCGGAATTGTGCGTGAATGATAGAAATTTTATAACTTAATAAATAACTAAATAAAGATTATGAAAAAGTTAATCATGGCTTGTGGTGTGGCTGCCCTTGTGCTTGGCGCTACAAGCTGCAACAAAGGTTGCTCATCGTCGGAGTGTAACACTCTTGGCGACTCTGTTTCGGTATTCTTTGGTAAAGTGAATGGTGGTATGCTTGCTCGCAACATGGCAGGCGACCCACAAGCAAGCCAATGGAATAAGAACGAAATCCTCAATGGCATAATGACAGTGCTCAAGACTGATACCGCAAATGAGGCTCGTTTGGTAGGTATGAGCATCGGTATGCAGATAGCTCAACAGATTCAGCGCATGGAAGAGCAAGATTCTACTTTCAGCCGCGAAAAGGTAATTGCAGAATTTAAGAAAGCATTCCTTGCTGATTCGGTGGCAAATCTGGATGAAGCAAGCTCAACTCTCCGTCGCTTGATGAACGAACAGCGTCAAGCCGCTGAAGAGCGTCGTATCAAAGAGCGCGAAGCAAAGGCAAACGTAAACAAGGAAGCCGGAAAAGCATTTGTTGACAGCGTGAAGGCTGCTGATGCAAGCATTAAGACCACTGAATCGGGCTTGGCTTATAAGGTAATCAACGAAGGTTCGGGAGTGAAACCCACTGCCGACGATACTGCTAAGGTGAAGTATGTAGGTAAGCTTATCAATGGAAAAGAATTTGATAATTCAAATGGTGAAGTTCGCGAATTCCCATTGAAGCGAGTGGTAGCCGGATTCGGTGAAGGTCTTCAGTTGATGTCGCCGGGTAGCAAGTATGTGTTCTATATTCCGAGTGACCTCGGATATGGCAATGCCGGTGCTCCTCAAGCCGGAATCGATCCGGGTTCGACTCTGATATTTGAAGTAGAGCTCGTAGAAGTAGTTCCCGCAAAGAAATAAGCGATAAATAACAGAATAGATGGCGGTCGTCTTGTCGAAAGATAGGACGACCGCTTTTTTTGTCAGCAACAGAGTTTGATGTTGAGAATGGTTTCGACGAGATATAGGGCTATGATGTCGTCGCGGTCGACCTCGATATCATCGTAGGCGGGGTTGGCACTTCGGAGTATTACTTTAGAGGGATCGGTATGCTTGCGGAGGTATTTGACCATGCGATAGTCTTCCATCACTACAACATAGATTTGTCCCCAAAAGATGACATTGGTAGTGCTGACAGGGCGAACGGCTATATAGCCGCGGTCGTGTATCACCGGCTCCATGCTATCACCGCTTACGTGAACGATTGCAGTCGAGGGGTCGAGTTGAGGGAGATTGATTGCGCCGATGATGCGGTCGGAAGTGAACATTTGCGACAACTCTTCGCATCCGGCTGTGACGTCGATGTCGTAGACCGGAACGCCGGTGCAAGAGGAGGGTATTATGTCGATCTGTTCGGGTGATGACAGCTCGCGAGCATGGATTGTTTTATTGTAAGGCAGTCCGACTCCGTCGCGAAGCCATGTTTTGGATACTCCCATATCCACAACTATGCGATTGATGAGCGACTCGCTGATGGGGAGTTTGCCTGTGAGGTGTTTTGAAAGGTTGGATGGGTCAATGGAAATGCGTGACGCAAATTGAGCTTGCGACATTCGAGATTGATCTATCAGATATTTTATGCGGTCGATGATCGAAGTTGTGATATTGTCCATTCTTTTTTGGGGGCAAAGATAATACCTCGATAGGCAAAATGTCGATGCTTAATAGTGAAAATACCATAAAATGCAAAAAAATATATTCGGTAAAGAGGATTGAAGAAAAATGATGATGGGAATGCCGGTGAGATTATTTAATCGCTTGATGCTTTGATATTAAGCGGTTAATTGTTAACTTTGCAAGTCAAAAACTTGTAAATACGAATTTTGAGATGAAATATATAGTAGGACTATTATTGTCGGTCATTTGTACGAGCATTAGTGCATCGGCTTTGGAGGTCGAATCGGGAAATCTGCGTAATGTGGTCGAAGATAAAGCGGTAGCGACAATTGTGTTGACCGGAACGATGAACGCATCTGATTTTGATTTCATAGCAAATGAAATGACTGAGTTGACGATGCTTGACCTCTCAGGAATCGCTATTGAAGCATACGAGGGCGAACCGATATTGATGGGGCAGACGTCATATCCGGCAAATACGATTCCGGCCTATGCTTTTGCCGGCTCTAAACTTCAGTCGATAGTACTCCCGATGGGGTTGACTGGCATCGGTGAGTCTGCATTTGCTACGACGCCTTTGGCTGAGATGGTGTTCCCCTCTACGTTAAAGGCAATAGAGATGGGAGCGTTCAGCAATTGCGATGCGCTTGAGGCTATAGAATTTCCGGATGGTGTAGAGCTACTGGGGTCGCATGCTATGGCCGATTGTGCTAATTTGACCATGGTAAAGATAGGTCAAGGAATAAAGACAATACCGGAGGCGGCATTTGCTCGTTGTGGACAATTGGCTGTGGTGGAACTTGCCGCAGTGGAAGAGATTGGCCATGCTGCATTTTCCGGTTGTGAGTCATTGAAGTCGATGTCATTTCCTGCGACTTTGACTAAGATAGGTAATAACGCATTTGAACAAAGCGGAATCGAAAGCGTAGATCTTTCGGCTTGCTCTTCGTTGGCATCGGTAGGCGATTGGGCATTCGCGCGCTGTGAAAATTTGGCAATGGTGTCGCTCGGCGATAATGTCGACATAATTGGTGAGGGGGTATTTTTTGACGATGTTAATTTGGCAGATGTAGCAATACCTGCAGCCGTGACCTCCTTGCCGGCATATATACTCAAAGGAGCCGTGTCGGCCGATGTGGCAATGGTAGTAACCGATGGCATTGAGTCGATAGGCGACTATGCTTTGATGGGGTGGTCGCAAGTGTCAAAAATGATAATGCCGTCATCGATTGTATATATTGGAGATAATGCATTTGAAGATTGGACTTCTCTGACTCTGATTGATGTTAAATCACTTTCTGCTGTGCCCGAGCTTGGAGAAAATGTGTGGGCAGATGTAGACCAATCGGCAGCGATATTGTCGGTGATGGACAATATGAGCCAGTCGTTTCAATCAGCAGAACAGTGGAAAGAATTTAGCTTTGACATCGTGACTGCATCCGATGAGATTGATGCCGATGTCAAGGCAGGTGTATATGCTATCTTTGAGGGCGCAGATTTGGTGGTGCGCTCAACCAAAGATATTGCCGTGGTGAGCCTATATAATATGCATGGACAGCAGTTGGCTTATGTAGAACCTGACTATACCGAGGCTGTAATCGATACATACGATATGATCGGTAGTATGTTTATCGTAAAAATCGGATTTAGCGACGGCTCGACGAAGGTGTTGAAGGTGGTGCGTCACTAATAAGAAAACTTAGTAATGGGTAAAAATAAACTAAAGAAATTTAGCGACATGCAACAAATGGGTTGTGTGTTCCAGTATCCTTTTGCTGTGCTTCAGCGTGAGAACGGATTCCCGATGAAGGGGCATTGGCATGAGGAGTACTTTAAGAACGACAATCCGATAGTGCTCGAACTTGGATGCGGCAAGGGTGAATATGCCGTTGGGCTTGCAGAGCGCTTTCCCGACAAGAATTTTATCGGTATCGATATAAAAGGTGCACGAATGTGGACCGGGGCTACAAAGGCAGAGCGGCAAGGGATGAAAAATGTGGCTTTCCTACGCACGAGTATCGAACTGTTGCCCCACTTTTTTGCTCCGGGCGAGGTGTCGGAGATATGGATTACTTTTCCCGACCCACAGATGAAGAAGGTGCGCAAGCGCCTCACTTCCACACGCTTTATGGAGCTATATCGCGAGGTGCTTGTCGATGGTGGTGTGGTGCATCTGAAGACCGATAGCCCATTCTTATATACATATACTCATTTGATGACCGAATACAATGGTTTGAAAGTGAATATTGATACCGACGACTTGTATCACTCCGGATTGGCGGGCGACATCTTGTCGATACGCACGTTCTACGAGCAGCAATGGCTCGACCGCGGACTTACGATAAAGTATATCTCATTTATTCTTGACCATGCTACCGAGCTTACTGAGCCGGAGGTGGATATTGAGTTTGATACCTATCGCAGTTTTTCGCGAGGCGAGTTACAATGCCCCGAACTGTGCTCACCAAAAGTGACAAAGCGTCAACCTAAACAAGACTGAATACGTTAATATAATATGGAAACTCTATATCCCAACCTTATACTCGACGCGCTTCGAAATGTGCGTTATCCCGGAAATGGTAAGAATATCGTCGAACTCGAAATGGTGGAAGACGATATTCGTATCGATGGTCGCAAAGTGTCGTTTTCGTTGATATTTGAAAAGCCGACCGATCCGTTTATCAAGTCGGTGGTGAAATCGGCCGAAACGGCTATTCTTACCTATATCTCTCAGGACGTAGACATAAAAGGTAATATTGTCGTAAAGACACGACAACAAGCTCCCGTGGCAAAAGAAAATCCACTTCCGGGAGTGAAAAATATCATCGGCGTATCGTCGGGCAAAGGTGGTGTGGGCAAATCTACCGTAGCATCAAACCTCGCGGTGGCTCTTGCGCGCGAAGGCTACAAAGTGGGATTGCTTGATGCCGACATTTTCGGTCCCTCGGTGCCTAAAATGTTTGGCGTTGAGGACGAGCAATTGTATGTGCATAATGTGGATGGTCGCGATTTGATAGTGCCAATAGAGCGTCACGGCGTGAAGGTGCTGTCAATTGGTTTTGTTGTCGACAAAAACAGCCCGGTGCTTTGGCGAGGCGGCATGGCGTCGAACGCGTTGAAGCAGCTTATAAGCGAGGCTGATTGGGGCGAACTCGACTATTTCCTTATCGATATGCCTCCCGGTACAAGCGATATTCATCTTACGCTGGTGCAGACATTAGGCATATCCGGAGTGGTGATTGTGAGCACTCCGCAAGAGGTGGCTCTTGCCGACGCTCGCAAGGGGATTGCAATGTTTACCAACGAGAAGGTGAATGTGCCTATCCTCGGTCTTGTTGAAAATATGGCTTGGTTTACTCCCGCGGCTCATCCCGACGAGCAGTATTATATCTTCGGTCGCGAAGGGGCTGTAAGGCTTGCCGATGAGTTGAACGTGCGTCTGTTGGCTCAAATTCCAATCGTGGGGTCTATCTGCGATGGAGGCGACAATGGTGAGCCGATAGCTTTGAGCGACTCGATAACCGGTAATGCCTTTATGCACTTGGCTCACGAGGTGGTGGATGCAATGGCTGAACGCAACGGCACATTGCCTCCGACTGTAAAAGTCGACGTGTCGAAACGATAATAATGCTGCTGAATGAGTGGTATTTAAGAAAGAATTTGTAATTTTGCAAAGCGGAAATCCCGCACGGCTGCGCAATGGCGGCTGTAATTGTGTAACTAATACTGATAGATTTGGACTTTGACCCTTTGCCAGAGACGTCCTATATGTTGGGATTGATAATGGCATCAATATCTGACCTGCTTACGGTTAATACCCCGACTTTGGGGAGTATTGTAGCTTTAATATGTGCCACGTTGGCACTGATGGTATCCGGATTTATTTCCGGCAGTGAAATAGCTTATTTTTCTCTTACTCCGGCTCAACAGGAGGAACTTGACCAAGGCCCGAAAGGCGAAATCGTGCGACATTTACTGTCGATGCCCGAACGATTGCTTGCAACGATACTTATCACCAACAATTTTGTGAATGTGTCCATCGTGGTGCTGTGCAACTATGCGTTTTCGCAGATATTTGTGTTTCATGATGTGTCGGGAGTGTTGAGCTTTGTGTTCTACACGGTGATTTTGACGTTTATAATTTTGCTATTCGGCGAAATTGTACCGAAACTATATTCCAATACCTACACCACAAAGTGGGCGGCGATGGCCACTACGGGCATCTCGTTGGCGATAAAGGTGTTCTATCCGCTGTCGTCGGTGTTGGTGCACAGCTCTACATTTGTCAATCGTGTAGTGACCAAAAAGACCGACAACATCTCTACCGATGAGTTAAGTCAAGCTCTTGAAATCACCGACCTGAATACCCCCGACGACAAGGAAATGCTTGAGGGTATATTGAAGTTTGGCGACACTACGGCGGCCGAAGTCATGACTCCGCGCGTCGATATTGTAGACTTGGATATTTCGGCGACATTTGCCGAAGTGATGGAGGTGGTGATCGGAAAGGGATATTCACGAATGCCTGTGTATGAGGACACGCAAGATAATATAAAAGGAGTGTTGTATAGCCGCGACCTGTTGCCGTATATAGGCAAAGATGTGAAAGACTTCGAGTGGCAGTCGCTCTTGCGAGAACCTTATTTTGTGCCTGAATCGCGCATGATCGATGATTTGCTGGAGGATTTCCGTAAAATGAAAATCCACATGGCTATTGTGATTGACGAGTTTGGTGGTACGCAAGGTCTTGTCACGATGGAAGATGTGCTCGAAGAGATTGTGGGCGACATCGACGACGAATATGACGAAGAGGAAAAAAACTATCAGCGTCTCCCCGACGACACGTATATCTTTGAGGGAAAGACGCTCTTGACCGACTTCTTCCGCATCACCGACCTCGACGAAGAGGAGTATGCGTCGGTGGCTGAAGATGCTGAGACGCTTGCCGGAATGCTGTTGGCTATAAAAGGCGACTTCCCCAAGGAGAAGGAGTCGATTGTCTATGGACGCTGTCGATTTTTGGTGCTCGACATTTCGCGTCATCGCATAGTGAGTGTGCGCGTGAAAGTGATGCCTAACCTTCAAAACGATTCATTGGGCAATGGCTAAGCGTTATAGAGAGTCGGGCGTGAAGACTTCGCTATTGGTCTTAATCCCGATATGGACATTGGCGATAGCGTTTTCGTTTCTGATGTCGGAATGTGGCAGCGACGGGCACTCCGATGTGGCTGTGCCGCGTCGTCAGGCTTATCCGCGCATCGAGTTGTATGACACGATGTATCGGGCAGTCGACAATCTTTCGGTAGTATTTGAGGTGAATGACTGTGCCGCGATAAGTCGTGCGTCGCACGACGGAGTGGAAAATCCCAATTGGATAAACGTGAAATATGCTCGTTACGGAGCTACGCTTCACTGCACATATACTCCGGTGGCAGATAGTTCTATCTCTGAGGTAATGAACAATCGCATTGAGCGTATGTCGCTCAACGCCGGTGAATTGACCACCGACATTACTTCGTTGTCTACTCCGCAAGGGGTGACGGCTACGGTGTTGATGACTCCGATGGCCAAGGTTACTCCGATACAATTCCTCGCCACAGATTCGGCAACGTATGTGATGACAGGTGCACTATATCTCGACAATGCCTCGGCTGCGACTGACTCAGTGATGCCGATACTCGATGCCGTAAGAGCCGATGTGATTCATGCTGTGACTCATCTTCGTAGGAGATGAACGAAGTTAAGATCTATATAGCGCCAATCGACGCCACGTCAGAGTCGCGTCGCGAGCGCGAACGAGAGGCTGTGGCGCAGTTGATTCGCCGGAATTTAGGCGCAGATGTGAGGGTGGATCATCGTCCCGACGGTTCTCCGGTGGCAGTGGGGTATGCAGGCGAAATTTCGATATCTCATAGTCGCGACCATGTGGTGGTAGCCACGCATCCCCGATTGCGTATAGGGGTAGATGTGGAGTTGCCTCGCCGACAATTGGAGCGTATCCGACCGAAGTTTCTATCCGAAACGGAACTATGCGAGTCGCTCGACGACATACTTCATGCGTGGACCGCAAAAGAGGCTGTCTATAAAGCCGCCGGAACGGTCGGATTGTCGCTTACGGAAATCGAGGTCGATCGTGTAAACAAAATAGCCATGGCGCGAGGCCACGGCTATCAGTTGGATTATCAGCGCCACGGAGAGGAACTGATATGTGTTGCTGTTCCTATTCTTTGATGCCGTAGGCGAGGTCGCCGGCATCGCCGAGTCCGGGCACGATGTAGGAGTGAGAATTGATTTCGGGATCAATAGCTCCCACCCAAATAGTGGTCTTGTCGCGGGGAAACGTCTTTTCGATATAATCGATGGCTACTTGAGAAGCAATCACCGAAGCCACATGGATGTGAGCCGGATTGCCTTTGGTGAGCAGTGCGCGATAGCTCAACTCCATAGATGCGCCGGTGGCAAGCATCGGGTCGGCGATGATGAGAGTCTTGCCTTCGAGCGAGGGCGATGCAAGATATTCGATATGCACGTCAAACGATTCTTTTTCCTTATATTTTCTGTAGGCCGATACAAACGCATTCTCAGCATGGTCGAAAAAGTTGAGAAACCCTTGATGGAATGGCACCCCGGCACGAAAAATCGTGCCGAGCACAAGTTGCTCATCGAGCACATCGCAGTGAGCCGAGGCAAGAGGCGTTGAGATGTCGACTTTTTTGTAGTTTAATGTTTGGCTTATTTCATACGCCATAATCTCGCCAATTCGCTCAAGGTTGCGGCGGAAACGTAGCATATCGGTCTGAATGTTGACATTACGCAACTCCATCATGTATTGGCTCATGAGCGACGGGCGCTCGTCAAAATTAATCACTTTCATGGTCGATGACATTTGAAATTATTCGAGAGCAAATATAGTATTTATTTTTGTGATTTTCCCAATAGGAAGACATCGCAATGCTATTCAATTGCTTTGCTATTCGTAATCGAGAAGTTTCAATTACTGCTACAGCCTGTTGCAGT
>CAZWWS010000041.1:0-23503 GCA_964637445.1 uncultured Muribaculum sp. | reverse complement strand
TATCCGTTGACGATAACATTTCAATAGTTTTCGACAAAGGAACAAACAACAATTCCCCCAAATACTATGATACTGGAACAGCCATACGTGTTTATGGTGGAGGGACAATGACAATACAAGGGGCAAACTCGGCTATCACTATCAATTCTGTCACCATCAATTGTACGACTTCATACCCGATAAATTCTGAAAGTACTGTTTCGTCCGGAACATTAACCATTGAGGGTGCTACCGGTACAATATCCAACATTAACACTGATCAAGTGAAATTTACTCAGGGGGGAACAACGGGACATGTTAGAATTCAAAGCGTGAACATTTCGTATACAATAGGTGAAGTTACATCAACACCAACAATATCTCCAGAAGAAGGAGAAATTACAGCCGAGACCGAGATTTCGATTTCTTGTGCTACTGAAGGCGCATCGATATACTACACTATTGATGGCACCGATCCAACAGCCGAATCAATTCTTTACGAAGCTCCATTTACTCTTGCTGCCGAGGCGACTGTTAAAGCTATCGCAGTGAAAGATGGTCTCGAAAACAGCTCTATCGCGTCAGCTAAATTTACATTCCCATGCGCAAATATTGCTGAATTTATTTCAGATGCAAATAATCACGCAACAACAATTACCGGTCCGGTCACTGTCGTAGCTCAATCCGGTAAGTATCTATTTATCCAAGACAATTCCGGAAAGATGATTGCATTCGGATCTTTGGATAACACATATAATAATGGTGACCAACTATCGAACATCAAGGGAACATACACTCTTTATAACGGTCTTCCTGAAATGAATGTAGATAAGAGTTCTTTCGGCACTGCAACCGCAGGCACTGCCGTTGAGCCGACAATCCTTACTGTAGAAGAACTCGCTATCGACAATCTTCTCACTTATATAAAACTTGAGGACGTAACTATCTCAAAAGTCAGTGGAAAGAATGCAACAATCACTGATGAGACCGGCTCTATTGCTTTGTACAACACATTAGCAATCGACCTCGTTGAGGGAGAAAATCTTACAGTTGTAGGCTTTATAAGCTGCTACAATACCACATTGCAAGTAATGCCTCTCGAAATCACTTCGGCATCTGGGTTGAAAATTGTAGAAGCTCCGGTGATTAACCCCAATGGTGGCTCTATCTCTAAAGACCAAACAATCGAAATCACCTGCGCTACTGAAGGCGCATCTATCTACTACACTGTAGACGGAAATGACCCGACCGCCGAATCAACTCTTTACGAAGCTCCGTTCACTCTCTCAGAAGAATGCATCGTTAAGGCTATCGCAATTGCAGAAGGCATGGAAAACAGCACAATCACTGAGGCTGCTTTCACATTCCTTAGCGATGACACCAAGGTTGTTACTTACAACTTCACCGACCCAAGCTCACTCACTCCGGCTCAAGAAGAACCTGAATTTGGAAAAAGCATTGGCGTTGCTGTAAACGATGTTAATTTTACAGCCGAAGATGTTACTCTTGTTTGTGCCAAGGGCGAAGCAGGCACCGACTGTCGCATTTGGGCAGGAACCTCCGCTTACGATCTCCGCACATACACAAACTCGACAATCACACTATCGGTTACAAACGGAACTTTCACGTCAATAACTTTTGATGGCAGCAAGATTGGCGATGAATACATCCGCACCGATTCAGGTAATCTCATCAACAAAGTTTGGACTGCCGACGCAAACACTTCTTCTGTAGAATTCACAGCTACAAAGACGACCAACATCAATACTATTACCGTTACATACGTATTGAATGGTAGTGTAAATGCTATTGAGGATGTAGAGGTAGAGAGCAACGAAGCAGTTGAATACTACAACCTACAAGGTGTGAAGGTAGACAATCCCGAAAATGGTCTTTATATCCGCAAGCAAGGTAGCAAGGCTACAAAAGTACTCGTGAAATAATCGACCTATTTTCCAATACTCACAGCGGAGTCGCCCACGCGGACGACTCCGCTTTTTCTTTAGCAACAAAAAAAACGGAAACTCGTCACTTCAACCGCTTGGCAAGAGAGCTGCAATAGTCCTCGTTTTTTTGTCGGAATGGCGCTGATAAGGGGCTATTGGATGAATTTCGGAAATAATTCTGTAATTTCGTTTTGTTTTGAGAGCGACTTGCATTATCTTTGTCAGTGCAAACCCATCAATCACTAATTATCATGGCAGATAATCATCGCTATTGTGTCATAATGTGCGGCGGCATCGGAAGCCGTTTCTGGCCGTATAGTCGCGCCGACCGCCCCAAGCAATTTATCGACTTTCTCGGAACAGGTCGCACTCTTCTTCAGATGAGCTACGACCGCATACTTCCCATTGTCCCGGCAGAAAACATCATTGTCGTGACAAATGCCCAATACGCTCCATTGGTCAAGGAGCAGTTGCCCGAACTCAAAGACGACCAAATTCTGCTCGAACCGGCTCGTCGCAACACCGCTCCATGTATCGCATGGGCAGCTTATCACATAGCCGCTCGCGACCCCAAAGCCACAATGATAGTAACCCCGAGCGACCATTTGATCACTCGCGAACGTGAATTTGAGGCGGCATTGGAGCGCGGTTGTGAGTTTGTGGAAGCCAACGATGCGCTATTGACACTCGGCATCACCCCCTCGCGTCCGGAGACAGGCTATGGCTATATCCAAATCGGGTCACAGGTGACCGAAGGAATAAATCGCGTGAAGACATTCACCGAAAAGCCCAATCTTGAGTTGGCAAAAGTATTTGTCGATTCAGGCGAATTTTTCTGGAACTCAGGAATGTTTTTATGGCGCGTAGATACTATCATAAAAGCATTTCACGAATATGCCAACGACATCGCCACCGAGTTTGACAAAGGTCTTGACGCGTTTGGCACACCGGCAGAGACAGAATTTATCAACGCCACATTCCCCGGGTGCGTAAACATATCGATCGACTTTGCTGTAATGGAAAAAGCCTCTAATGTGCATGTGGAGTGTGTATCGTTTGGATGGAACGACTTGGGCACATGGAGCTCGCTGTTTGACAACTCCCCCAAAAATCGCGACGGCAACGTGGTGCAAAACTGCAAAGTATTGTCCTACAACTCCAAAGGCAACATCATCGCCATAGAAGGAGACAAATTGGTGGCCGTCAACGGGCTTGAAAATTATATCATTGCCGACACGGACGATGTGTTGCTCATCTGCCCCATGAGCGAAGAGCAACGCATCAAGCAGATAGTCAACGATGCCAAACTCGGCTTCGGCGACAAATATCTATAAATCAAAATCAAAGTAATATACTGACTTAAATGGCCTTTAGGGGATTGAACTCTTAAAGACCATTTTTTTTATCGAGCAACCGAACTTTCAGAGAATAAAACGCAGTGATTTGCAAAATTTTTTCTATATTTGAAAAAAATTATAAATCAATAAACTAACCGTAAAAATCTATGAGACTAAAACTGTTTTTGCTACTATTGCTGTCGGCTACAATGCCGATATTGGCGCAGAACACCGGTCTGTCGGGAACAGTAGTCGACGCCACAACAGGCAATCCTGTGGTGGGAGCAAGCATCATGCTTGAAAATCAAGGCATTTTCGTCACTACAGGTCCGGCAGGAGATTTCCGTATCAGCACCGCCACAGCAGGCGACGATCGCTTGCAAATCGTGGCCTACGGCTATCAGGACCTCCTTAACCCCATTTCTATTTCCGAAGGACGCATTGTAGATCTTGGCACTCTGAGATTGAACACAAGCCTTCTTGAAGGAACCTCTTTCAACGACGAGCAAGATTTTGCATTCGACCAATCTGATCTCGACGACGATGAAGGATCCAACCAGTCAATCACAGCTCTCACCGGAGCTTCCGACAATGTGTATTACGACGTGGCAAGCTACGACTTCCAGCCGATGTATTTCCGAGTGAGAGGCTACAACTCCGAATACGAAAACACTTATATCAACGGTGTAAATTTCAATGACTTAGGTCGCGGACGCTTCAACTACTCGATGCTCGGAGGTATGAATCGCGCATTCCGCAACAAGACTATTACGTTCGGAATGGGAGCCACCAACTTTGGATTTGGCGACATCGGCACATCGACCAACATCAACGCCTTTGCATCCGACCATGCCCCCGGATTTAACGGAAGCATCAGCTACACCAACAGCTCATATATGCTTCGCGCTATGGCCACCTATTCAACCGGCGTCAACAAGCACGGATGGGCACTAACTCTCTCTGCCATAGGTCGCTACTCTAAAGAAGGTGTGGTGCCGGGCACATTCTACAACTCGGCAGGATTGTTTATCGGCGCGCAGAAGATATTCAACGACCAGCACTCATTGGCGCTGACATTGTTTGGTGCACCAACACAGCGCGCGACAGGCTCAGCCACCTACGAAGAGGCTTACGAACTTGCCGACGACAACCTCTACAACCCCAATTGGGGATGGCAAGACGGCGAAAAGCGCTCATCGCGCATTACCGAAACATTCGACCCCACAGCCATCATCAACTGGATATGGACACCTCAACAAGGCACAAAGATCAACACCGCCGCAGCCGTTCGCTTCAGCCATTACTCGCGCTCGGCTCTCAACTGGTATAATGCCGCCGACCCCCGTCCCGACTATTATCGCTACTTGCCATCATACTACAAAGACGACGAAGCCGCCTACGAATACTACACCAACCTTTGGCGCACAGATGAGTCGATGCGACAGATCGATTGGGATCGTCTCTACCAAGTAAACTATCAAAACAGTTTACAAAACGAGAACCCCAATGCCCCCTACCAACGTGGCTCGACCTACATACTCGAAAATCGCGTATCTCGCCAGATAAATCTTCTCCTCAACACTACAGTCAATCACCGATTGAGCGACATCATGACCCTTCAAGGAGGTGTGTCGTTCAACTACACCAAAGGCTCATACTACAAGACTATCCGCGACCTCCTCGGCGGTGAATATTGGCTCGACATCGACCAATTCTCCGAGCGCGACTTCCCCGACAATGAAGAGTTGCTCCAAAACGACTTGGACAATCCCAACCGCAAGGTCTACAAGGGCGACAAATTCGGTTACAATTACGACATCCACGCTGTCAACGTCAATGCATGGTTGCAAAACATGATCAACCTCCCGCAATGGGATGTGAACTACGGACTCAAAGTAGGCTTCACTCAATTCTATCGCGATGGTAATATGCGCAATGGTCGCGCGCCCGAGAACTCATTTGGTAAAGGCTTGACTCACAAATTCGACAATGCAGCCATTAAAGTAGGAGCAACTTACAAAGTCGACGGACGCAACTTTTTCTCGTTCCATGGAATGTATGAAACGCGCGCACCACTATTTGAATATGCTTACGTGTCGCCGCGCATCAAAGACGATGCTATCGATGGGTTGACAAGCGAACGCATCCTATCGGGCGACATCAGCTACACTTGGGCTTATCGTCGCTTCCGCGGTAGCATTACTGCATTCTGGACCAATATGTATGACCTCACAGAGCGTTTCTCTTACTACGACGACCAATATTCTACATTTATGAACTATGTACTCAAAAATGTGAATAAGACCCACAAAGGAATCGAACTTGGTATGGCTTACAAGATCACACCATCGCTCACAGCCACACTCGCCGGTACATACGCACGCTATCAATACAAGAATCGCCCAACGGGTGTTCGTTCTTATGAAAACGGTATGATGCCCGACGTTTACACCACCGTATATCTGAAAAACTTCTTTGTAGGTGGCACACCGCAATCGGCCGTAAACCTCGGCCTTGACTGGGCTGCTCCGGGTATGTGGTTCTTCAACGTCAACGCCAGCCTCATGGGAGACACTTATGTAAACATCTCACCAATCCGTCACGAGGAAATGCCCGAAATCTGGACACAATACAACTCTCCGGAAGAACTCTTGGCAAAACTTGACGAAATAGGAACGCAAGAGAAACTCAACGACGCATTTGTGGTGAATGCCTCTATCGGAAAGGTTATCTATCTGAATCGTCGCATGTCGCTCAACATCAACGTAAGCGCAACCAACTTGCTCAACAACAAGAAAATCCAAACCTACGGATACCAGCAAGGACGCTTCGACTACACCGACTACAACATGAGCAAATATCCCAATAAATATTCTTATGCACAAGGCATTCGCATATTTGCCAACGTAGGCGTTAAATTCTAATTTTCAACCGGAAAAATTCTCAAACGATGAAAAATCTGAAATCATATATAGGCTTGATGCTTCTATCGCTCGGCATGGCATCGTGCAGCAACGAGTTCGACCGTCCGCCCTTGGTGCTTCCCGAAGCCGACATAGAAGCCAACACCACAATTCTTGAGCTAAAAGAATTGTATTGGCAGGATGGAGCCAACTATGCTACACAAATAGGCAAGAAATCCAACGGCGACAACATCATCATCGAAGGTATCGTGACCAGCTCTGACGAGTCGGGAAATATTTTCAAAAATCTTATGATAACCGACGGAACAGCCGCGCTTACTATCTCCATCGACGAATACGACCTATACACCTCCTATGCATTGGGACAAAAGGTGGTGATCGACCTTACAGATATGTATATAGGTAAGTATAGCGGATTGGTACAACTCGGTATCCCCGAAGAGACAGAAAAATATGGTACACAAATATCGCGTATGACCATCGAAGAATTTAAGGCTCACGCTCAACAAGATGGTATGCCGATGCCCGACCAAGTAGAAGCAATAGACTTCGACCTCGGCTCACTAAGTACCGATGCAGCATTCATGCGTCAGTGGCAAAGCCGGCTCATCAAACTCAGCGGAGTGACATTTGCCGATGGGGGTACAGCCACATTTGCCGAATCAAAACAAAGCGTGAGTCGTACACTCACCGATGAAAACGGCAAGTCAATCATTGTCTACAATAGCGGCTACTCCGACTTTTACGACCAAACTCTTCCGGCAGGAAAGGGCGACGTGGTGGGTATACTCAGCTACTTCGGCAACAATTGGCAGCTACTACTTCGTTCGGAAGAGGACTGCATGAATTTTGAAGAAGTGCCCGAGGCGCCTGTTGACCCGGTAGATGGCATCAACGAAGGATTTGACTCCGGAGCAATCCCCTCGGGATGGACAACCGCCCTCGTGTCGGGAACAAAGAAATGGTATGTGACCGATTTCGATAGCAACTACTACGCATCATGTACAGCCTACAAAGGCACAGACCCTGAAGATGGCAAAGGCTACGACTCATGGTTGATAACCCCACCCATCGATGCCGACAAGCTCGCCGAAAAAGCAATGCACTTCCAATCTCAAGCAGCCTACTCGGGTGATTGCGCATTAGAAGTATATGTAATGACCGACAACGATCCAACTACGGCTACGCTTACCAAGCTAAACGCTAATATAGCAGAGCCGCCGGCATCCGGCTATTCAGGATTCGTTACATCAGGCAATATCGACCTAAGCTCATTCTCCGGTATTATCTATATAGGCTTCCGCTACACCGCCAAGACCTCATCGGCTTCTCGCACATACTGCATCGACAATGTAGTAGTAGGACAATCTACATCAGAAACTCCGTCAACACCCGACCAGCCGTCAACACCAACAGATGCCGTAAACAGCTTGAATGAAGGATTTGACTCCGGAGCAATACCTACCGGTTGGACTTCAGCACTTGTTGCCGGCAACAAAGAGTGGTATGTGACCGACTTCGATAGTAATTATTATGCCGCTTGTACCGCATATAAAGGCACTGATGGCGAAGGTTACGATGCATGGTTGATAACCCCTGCAATCAATGCCGACAATCTTGCCGAAAAGGTGATGCATTTCAAGTCGCAAGCAGCTTATTCGGGAAATTCAGCTCTTGAAGTATATGTATTGACATCTTCCGACGTCAACACAGCAACCAAGACAAAACTCAATCCTACAATAGCAACAGCACCCGAAAAGGGCTATTCAGGCTTTGTGTCATCGGGCAACATAGATCTCAGCTCGTTCTCGGGTGTTATCTATGTCGGCTTCAGATATATCGCTGAAACATCGTCGGCATCGCATACATATTGCATAGATGACGTTGTAGTAGGGCAGTCTTCTTCCGACACACCTTCTACACCCGACCAACCCGACGAGCCTGAAACTCCGACAACCGGAAATACAGCCGACTTCAACACGATGAACGATGGCTCTCCAAAATCGTCTTATGCTTCTTACACATCAGCAACAGGTTGGGTAGCAACAAACTGCGCCCTACTAAGCGGCGATGATAATGGCGGAAACACGAATCCTCAATTTGCGTTTATCGGCTCATCAAGCACTTTTGCTCCTACGCTCAATGGCAAGACATCGGCTCCCGGCTCACTCGTTTCGCCTACTTTGAGCGGTGGACTCAAGACATTGACTTTCAACTACGGATTTGCCTTTACCGACACCAATTGCAGCATTACAATCAACATCAAGCAAAACGGAGCAGTAGTAGCTTCTGAAACGCTTGAGCGCACGGATATGGCAAAGCAAGAAGTTTATGACTACACGATGAACGCGAGCGTAAGCGGAGATTTCGTTATCGAAATCGTCAACAACTGCCCATCGGCAGTCGACAAAAATAAAGACCGCGTATCAATCTGGAATCTCACTTGGACCAACTAAAAACAGACGACAATGAGAAAATTAAATTTATATAGACTCGGTCTGTCGGCAATCATACTTGCCGGCATGACCGCTTGCCAGGACGATTTTGATGCACCTGCACCCAAAGTACCACAGGCAACGATGACACCCAATACTACAATCCTTGATGTAAAGACCAAGTATTGGGATGATGCAACCAACTACATTCAAGAAATAGGTCTTACCGACGCAGGCGAGCATGTAATAATCTCAGGACGAGTGATCAGCTCCGATGCCACCGGCAATATCTACAAAAACCTTGTGATCCAAGACGAATCGGCAGCATTAGCCATGTCGATCAATGCTAACTCAATGTATAATGACTATCGTCTCGGACAAGAGATCGTGATCGACCTTACCGAAATGCATATCGGCAAATATAATGGATTGCAACAACTCGGTTTTCCGGAATATTCCGACCAATATGGATGGGAGGCAACATTCATGCCACCGGAAATTTTCTATGCTCACAGCCAGCTGAACGGACTTCCCGAGCCGGAGAAGATGGACACTGTAACCATTCGACTCAGCGACCTTCCCTCGGCTCCTGAAGGATTGCGCAAATGGCAAAGCCAATTGGTGAGAATAAATAATGTGTCGTTTACCGGCGGAGGCGAGCTCCCATTCTCAGAAGAAGATGCCTCAACCAATCGCACTATTACAGATACTAACGGCAACAGCCTTACCGTGCGCAATAGCAATTACGCATCGTTCAAAAGCGACATACTCCCCGCCGGAAATGGCGATGTTGTGGGTATTCTCAGCTATTACGGCACATCGGGATGGCAACTACTGCTTCGCTTTGCATCCGACTGCATGAACTTCGGCAACCCGACAATGGAGCAGGGCACAGAAGAAAATCCCTACACCGTAGAGCAAGCTAAAGAACTTATCGGCAACGACTCTTTCGGATGGCTTACCGGCTATATCGTCGGTGCAGTAAGTCCGGAAGTAGAAACAACTATCAGCTCAAACGACGACATAGAGTGGGGCGCACCGACAGTGCTTGCAACCACCTTGGTTATCGGAGCTACTCCCGACACCAAAGACCTTAACGACTGCTTCGTGATAGCACTTCCGCAAGGCTCGGCACTTCGCCAATATGGCAACTTGAAAGATAACGCAGTGTATCAACGTCAGATATGGGTGAGCGGAACGTTTGGAACCTATATGGGCGCGAATGGTGTGCTCGACAACTCCGGCTCGACAGCAGAATTCAAAATCGAAGGTGTCGAAATAGATACCGGCGAAGTAAAAGATGGCGACGGCACAGAAGATTCGCCCTATTCGGTGACACAAGTAATCAACGGCTCAGCCTCCGGCACTGCATGGGTGAGTGGTTATATCGTAGGTTGGATCGATGGTATGTCTATCTCTGATGGAGCTACTTTTGATGCCTCTTCTACTATCGAAACCAATGTGCTCATCGCCGCAACACAAGGAGAGACCGACGTGAATAAGTGTATCCCGGTTCAGCTACCTGCCGGAGCAATCCGCTCAGCAGTCAACCTAAAGAGCCATCCCGAAAACTTCGGCAAGTTGCTTTCAGTAAACGCAAGCATCGAGAAATATTTCGGTGTGACGGGCTTAAAGTCGGCTACAGAATACAAACTCGATGGCGAAGATAGTGGAGCGGAAGACGTTCCTACCGATGGCGGAACAAAAGAAAGCCCCTACTCGATAGCACAAGTGCTTACCGGCTCGCTTGCCGGCACCGGATGGGCAGAAGGCTATATCGTAGGTTGGATCGATGGTATGTCTATCTCTGATGGAGCAACATTCACAGCAGAGTCTACGTCGCGCACAAATATCATGATCGCCGACAAAGCAAGCGAAACCGACGTTACCAAATGCGTACCGGTTCAGTTGCCGGCGGGTACAGTTCGCGACGCGCTCAACTTATCGGACAACCCCGGAAACTTTGGGAAGAAAGTAAAACTCAATGGTTCGTTTGAAAATTATTTTGGCGTACCGGGCATCAAGACCGTTACCGAATACGAACTTGAAGGAGGCTCAAGTGCCGGAGGCGATAGCGGAGAGGCAACAACAGTCACGTCCATCAATGAAACATTTGACTCGGGCGTATCGGGTTGGAAAAATGTAGTAGTGACAGGCACCAAAAGTTGGGTAGGCAAAAGCTATTCCGGCAATTACTATGCAAGTTGCTCAGGCTACGGCGGTTCAGGCGAAGCAGAGTCATGGCTCATCTCGTCGCCGATCGATATAGCTAATTGCACCAACAAAGTGTTGACATTTGACAACCAAGTATGTAGCTACGATTCTACCGGTTCAATACTCGAAGTTTATGTAATGACATCAGACGACCCAACCACCGCAACCAAGACCAAGCTCAACGCCACCTACGCAGTAGCACCCGGAGGAACCACTTGGTCAAGCTGGGTATCGTCGGGTAATCTTGATTTGAGTTCTTACACAGGAACCATCTACATCGGATTCCGTTACTATGCACCATCGGCCGACAGCGCAACATGGGCAATAGATAATGTGGAACTATAGACCAAATCATTTCATAAAATCATCAATAGGGCGCACTAAAAAAGTAGATGCGCCCTATTTTTGTCAATACTATTAGCCGGATTTTGTATCTTTGTAATCTGAAAACCAATATATGGTAATGGAAAAAGCAATCTGCATATATTGCGCCTCAAGCGCACAAATATCACCTATATATATATCGGCTGCCAAGTCGGTAGGGAAGTCGGTGGCAGAAAGGGACTTTGCTCTCGTTTGCGGAGCCGGTCGCACCGGCTTGATGGGAGCCGCCACAGATGCAGCACTCGACGCCGGAGGAAAGGTAATCGGTGTGATACCTCAATTTATGGTCGACAACGGGTGGCATCATCCTCAAATAAGCACCCTTGAAGTAACCGACGATATGCATTCTCGCAAACAGCGCATGGCTCAGCTCGCTCTTGGAGTGATAGCCCTACCGGGAGGCTGTGGGACAATGGAAGAATTGCTGGAAATAATAACATGGAAGCAGCTCGGATTATACCACGGCAACATAGTGATACTCAACACCGACGGTTATTACGATCCGCTTTTGGCAATGCTCGCGCGAGCCGTCGACCAAGGATTTATGAAAAAAGACCATCAAGCACTCTGGTCGGTAGCCGAGACACCCCAAGAGGCCGTAGAGATAGCTTGTTCAGTAATAAAAGAGGCAGAAATATCTTCAAAATATTAAGAAGCTGTTTAATGATCACAACATCGCCATTACATCCATTTTGCACCGAGAGCGAAGCCCCGACATCGGCCGAGGAGCAATTGCTGTGCAAGCCGATGCAACATGCCGGCTATGTAACAGGACTCTCCGGCATAGAACGCCCCACACCTGCCGGACAAGACTCCGGAGTGATGTGTATGGTGATAGGCATGGTACTTTTGGTGGCATTCAGCTTTAAGCATTGGTCAAAATTTTTCAAGATATTTACCCAAGACTTAGTGTCGGTGCGTCGACGAGTGAATGCTTTCGACGATCGCACAATGAGCGAAAACAGAATACTTATAGCCTTGATAATCCAACTATGCATCTGCCAAGGTATTTTGCTATTAACCCTAATAGGAGACAAAGCGATAAGTCATAGCGCATTTGCATCGGTAGGATTGTTTTCTCTATTGTCGGTAGCATTCTATCTGTTTCAATTGCTATCGTATAGCATCATCGGCAACGTCTTTACCGACAAAATCGGAGCATCACAGTGGGTGAAAGGCTTTAATGCATCACAAGCATTTCTTGGTTTGGCATTGCTTATCCCCGCACTAATCGCCCTTTTTTATCCTACAGCGATAAGCGCCATGGTCGTAGTGGCAATAATATTATATTTGGCATCACGAATAATATTCATAGTAAAAGGATTTCGCATCTTCTATCGAGGCATTGGCAGTCTATTGTATTTTGCATTATACCTATTGGCAATGGAAATAATACCGATAGTCATCGGTGTTCAAACTATAACAAATTGCTATAATAGCATCCTATAAAACGCTAATTTGTAGCGCATTTTAGAAATTTTACCACGAATTTGTATTGATAAGTGTAAATTTATTTGTACCTTTGCACCCGAAAAATTTGGGAGGCATTTTATGCTAAAAATCATACGATGCTTTCCATATAAATAACAAATTAGAAAGCAATCCAATCGTGAAAGTCAAGAAAGTTTTGGTTTCTCAACCGAAGCCTACCTCAGAAAAATCACCTTATTACGAAATAGCAGAAAAGTATGGTGTAGAAATTGAGTTTCGGCCTTTTATCAAGGTCGAAGGCTTAACGGCTAAAGAATTTCGCCAGTCAAAAATATCAATTTCAGACTTTACAGCCATCATCTTCACTGCTCGCACAGCTATTGACCATTTTTTCCGTTTGGCAGAAGAGATGCGTGTCAATATCCCCGATACTATGAAATATTTCTGTACTACTGAATCAATTGCGCTCTACTTGCAGAAATATATAATATATCGCAAGCGCAAGATATTCCATGGTAATACCGGCAAATTGGACGATCTTCTCCCTTATTTCATCAAGCACTCAAAAGAAAAATTTCTCTTTACGGTGTCGGATGTAAACAAGGCAGATGAAACCAACATTCTCGACAAGAATAATATCAATTACACCAAGGCTGTGATGTATCGCACCGTAAGCAACGACTTCAAACCTGAAGAAAAGTTTGACTACGATATGCTTATATTCTTCAGTCCTTCAGGTATAAACTCATTGCTTAAGAACTTCCCTGAATTTAAGCAAGAAGATATAAAGATAGGTACTTTTGGAGCCACCACTGCAAAAGCAGTGCGCGATGCAGGACTTCGTCTCGACATCGAAGCCCCCAATCCCAAAGCACCATCAATGACAGCTGCACTCGACCTCTTCCTAAAAGAAGAAGCCGGCGAATAAAAAAACGATGGGCTCTCTCCGTCTTTATAAAAAAGAAAAATTGTGTAGCCTTACGGCTATAGATACCCTATTTACCCGAGGGAAAAGTAGTGCAATCACAGCTTTTCCCTTGCGTGCTGTATGGAGAATATCAGATCGTATAGGAGGAGGTGATGCGCAATTTCTAATCACCGTACCAAAAAAGCGACTACGACATGCCGTAGATCGCGTGGCATCACGACGTCGCATACGCGAAGCCTATCGCCTCAATCGCCATCTGTTGGAAATACCCGAAGATATGAAAATCGACATTGCTTTCATATATCTCGATGGCACTACCTCTTCATACAAAAAAGCTGAAAACGCAGTAAAAAAAATACTTCAAAAAATATCATCAGCCCTTGTTTCAACTATCTCAACCGGAGAAAAACAATGAGAAAAGTCGGTCAATTACTAAGCAAGTTGCTGATATTACCTATCCGTTTTTATCAACTCAGCATCTCTCCCATGTTACCCGCTTCATGTCGATACACACCTTCATGTAGTCAGTATGCCATAGAAGCGCTGCGCAAATATGGTCCGATAAAAGGATTATGGCTGGCAATACGACGCATCTGCCGATGCCATCCATGGGGAGGGAGCGGCTACGATCCGGTGCCATGACTATATTAGATTGCCATACCCACTACCCTAACAGACACAATGCCATATTCAATCTCAACTTAGGAAATACTCCAGATAAAGAGAGATATTATTCGATAGGGGTACACCCATGGGGTGCAAATATTAATCAATGTGTTTCTATCAATGATCTGATTTCTGCTGCCTCATACGAATATGTTGTGGCAATAGGAGAAACGGGTATTGACACCATTAAAGGCGGAGATATTGAGACACAGAAATCACTGTTTATCAAGCATATAAAAGTTTCAGAAACACTCAAAAAGCCTATCATGCTCCATGTAGTAAAAGCATGGCAGCAAATAATAGAAATACGCCGCATGATAAAGCCATCACAAATATGGATAGCTCACGGCTTTAGAGGCAAACCGCAATTAGCAAAAGAACTTTTAAGACATGGTATACATATCTCGCTTGGCGAACACTTCAATATTGAAACAGCTACGACTATCCCTGATGAAATGCTACTAACGGAGAGTGATAAAAGCAATCTCAGTATCTATGCTATAATCAACAAAATAGCCGAAGCACGAGCCATCTCTCCCGACAATCTAAGAGATATTATAGTTCAAAACACCGATCGAATATTCCTAAAAAAGTAGCTACAAAAAAAATTGACTGTCTCTCGACAATCAATCTTCTTAACCTTAAATCTAATACCATGAAAAACACGTTGCAAAAGTAGTAATTATATGTTTTACAACATACTTTTCAATCCATATTTTCTTTATATTTTTATTTTTTTAATTATTTAAGTAGTTTTATTAACTAATATTTTCAGAATAAGAATGGTAATGCCATGTATGATAACAATAGCACACCAAGAATAATATAGCTGATCTCACGTCTATCTATATAACACTTATAGGAAACCCAACAAGCAAGTAGCGAATAAATGGGGAAAAGATTTACAATCCACCAATTATCTGCTTTTTCGGCATCATAACCAATCAGCATAAATGGCCATGCCACTACAGGAATAAGCATTACCAAAATAAGAATTGTAAACCAAACAGGTGGGCGTCGACGAGGTGAAGTTGCCATATCAATTTATTTTTTACGTTTTTCTTTCAAATAAGCATCAACAGTGTGGGCTATTCCCTCGCGAAGCGATACTCGCGGAGTAAAGCCAAAATCGCGACGAGCATCAGAAATGTCGCAAGCCCAATTGCGCTGCTTCATTATCTTGAATTTATCGCGATTGAGAGTGCTCGGTTGCATCTTGATAAGCCCCCATTTTTCGGCTACAAACGAAGCAACAAAAGCCATCCAAAGCGGCAGACGGATAGGAATAACCCACTTGCCACCTAATGCCTCAGAAACTATTTTGCGAAATTCAGACTGAGTATAAGCTCTATCTTCAGAAATGATATATTTTTTTCTTAATACCACATCCGAAGCGGCAATGGCATCAAACATTGCATTCACAAGATCATCTACATAGATAAATGTGAGCATCTGCTTACGAAATCCCACTCCAAAATCAAAATGGCTGTCGATGCTCTTTATCATCATCAAATAGTCTTGTTCGTGGGGACCATATACACCTGTGGGGCGGAATATTATCCAAGGAAAATCAGTGGTAGTCTCAAGAAAAGTTTCGGATTTAATCTTAGATACGCCATAGCGAGTGTTGGGTTGGGGAATGTCGCGAGAGGTCATGGGAGTATAATTTTTTTCATCTCCGGGACCCAAAGCGCTCAGACTGCTTATGTAGAGAAAACGCTCAGGAGTCATCTGCGTGACTATAAGAGCTTCTACAAACGTGCGCAAATACTGATAGTTTATTTTATTGAAATAAGAGAAGTTGGTACACTTCGTAGCACCCAAATTATAGATAATATAGTCCCACTTTTGCCCCTCAGGTAGAGCAGTAGACAGAGATGACTTAACGCTATCGCTTTCGTCGTAGTCAAATTCTACAAATTTGAGTCGTGAGTCTTGTAAATAACTGCGCGATGTGGATGAGCGAATGCCACACCATGTCTCATATCCACGACTTAAACTTTCTGTGGCTATATGCCCGCCGATAAATCCTCCGGCTCCTATTATTAATACACGTTTTGACATTGTAGATTATATGTTTAAAACTTTATTGTAGGTATTGACTATACCTGCGGCAAAATTATCCGGACTGAATTTAGATATATAACTTTTACCATGCAGTACCATCTCGTGTCGGTGACTTTCGCTCGATAATAACAGTTTGGCATAGTCAATATAAGATGTCAAATCATCCGGCTCTACATACAAAGCTCCCGGTCCACCGGCTTCTTCAAGTGAAGAGCCATAAGCTGCTATGACAGGTGTTCCGGCACTGACAGACTCAATAACCGGTATGCCAAAACCCTCAAATCTCGATGGATAACTTGAAAATTGAGCCATAGCATACAATGCCGGAAGATGCTCTAAAGGTACATTTTGCAAGAAGTGTACTCTTTTTTGCAAGCCATTATCTTCAATATATCTATCGAGGATATCGGCATATTTGGTGCGACGTCCCACAATATACAGTTCCACATCATCGTCAAGATGCTTGAGAGCCTTAATGGTGAGAAGTTGATTTTTACGATATTCAACTGTACCTACCGACACAATATATCGCTGAGGAAGATTATATGCAGCCACTACTTCATTTAATGTAGATTGAGATACAGGCTCGGCAAAAGAGTGGTGACACCCTTGATACACCACATCTATTTTGTCTTCTGAAACATGATACATATCAACAATGTCGCGCTTTGTACACTCAGTAATGGCTATAATGCGCGTAGCATTTTCGGCCGCTTTGCGAAATTTATAATCATAGATAGCTCTATCTATAGGTTTATAATTTTCGGGAATACGCTTAAAAATAAGGTCGTGAATAGTAACAACCGATGGAAACTTTGCCTTGGTGATAGTGAGTGGTAACTCGTTGCTCAGTCCATGATATAGATCAACATTATCACGATGTAACTGACGATAGATAGCCGTCAGACGCCACATACTCGAAAAACAACGATCAAAAGAAGTGTCAGGAAGAACCAACTTTACATTATCACGTAGAAGCAACGGCGACAGACGAGGATTTTCTTTTATTTTGGGCACATAAAGAAGATAGTCGTTGTTGGAATATTTATGCGAAAGCACATCGACAACGAGACGGCTATAATTACCTAAACCGGTATTATTGGCAATGGCGCGTTTGCCATCCATAGCTATTCTAAGATCTCTCATCTATCCTTATTATAAAATTATCTACATGTTGCTAAAAAAATGCCAAATAGCCAATCCGGCCGATACCGAAACATTGAGAGAATGTTTTGTACCACACTGAGGTATTTCTATACAATATTGCGACTTATCAACAACTGCTTGATCTACTCCTTTCACTTCGTTTCCAACCACTATAGCATATTTCTTATCAGCCTCCACCTTGAAATCTTGCAACATAATGCTACCTTCTACTTGTTCAAGAGTGCATACAGTGTATCCATTGTCGACAAGATTGTCAATAGCTTGTTGAGTATTATCAAAGTATTTCCAAGCCACCGACTCCTCAGCTCCGAGAGCCGTCTTATGTATTTCTTGAGATGGAGGTGTAGCTGTGATACCACAAAGCATCAACTTTTCAACAAGAAAAGCATCAGACGTGCGAAATATAGCTCCCACATTGTTGAGACTGCGTATATTATCGAGCACCACCACCAATGGCAATTTCACTTTGCTGCTATATTGCTCAGGAGTATCTCTATGTAAATCCCAAATTGTTTTCTTTTTCATACTACAAATTAAGCGAAAAATCCGTAGACCACCAAAAAGCACTGTAAAACAGTGTAGAAAAAGGTTGTAAACAACATGTAGATAAAGATATTTATATTTTGATTATCAATTGTTTAACTTGTAGATAAATAGTTGATTATATGTAAACTTAGTTTTAATAAATACTTATATACAACGATGTATCACTTATTTACATATTGTAAAATATAAATATTTACATATTGTAGATAAATATATTAAAGTACTGATTTTCAACACTGTTTATTGTTTATAAATTGTAGAAATCATGTAAGTACTAATTTTCTATATTCAATAGCTATATGTTGGAAATTCCGGCATATTTGGCAGTAAAAATAAGGTATTTGATAAACTGTTGAAAACATGTAGAAATAGCTTCATAACTTTATGATGAAAAATCAATAAATAAATTTGGAAATAAGATAAAAATAGCGGTATATACAGCAATTACAAAGAAGCAAATAAGTTATACTAAAGATTTTATGATAGTTTCAAGAGTGTTTTCTACAACATTTAGTGGCAAAAATGGATGAAAGTTATTAACTTTGCACGTTATTAACACTATGTAGATAACATAGGTAAATAGCTATGTTTCAATAATAGCGGTTGTAGATAAACTATAACTAATCATTAACGAAATATTGATAACTTAAAAAGCAAATTTTTAGAGAAAAAGTTATCAAAGCTATTAACAGGCATAATAGTTATTGTTAAAGAAAGATTTTTATAAAAAACTTAATTCAAAATATAAAACAATGAATGTCGAGAAAGGTTATGTAGATGCTCCTATAGACCCGTCAATCAATCTCAAAGACGAAATAATCAGATTGAAGAAAGAGAAGGGGGCGGTGATTCTGGCTCATTATTATCAGAAGGGCGAGATTCAGGACCTTGCCGATTATATAGGCGATTCTCTTGCGTTGGCTCAGATAGCAGCCAAATTGGAAGCTCCCGTTATAGTAATATGTGGAGTAGGCTTCATGGGAGAAACAGCCAAGATACTTTGCATGGACAAAAAAGTATTGGTACCCGACTTGAATGCCGGGTGTTCGCTTGCCGATAGCTGTCCGGCTGATGAGTTTGAAAAGTTTATAAAGGAAAATCCCGGTCATACGGTGATAAGTTATGCCAATACCTCAGTAGGCGTGAAAGCTCTGACCGATGTGCTTGTGACATCTACCAATGCCAAGCAAATAGTAGAGTCATTTCCTGAGGATGAAAAGTTGATATTTGGTCCGGATCGGAATTTAGGCAACTATATAAATAGTGTCACCGGACGCGACATGAAATTGTGGAATGGTGCTTGCCATGTACACGAAGAATTTTCGGTAGAGAAAATCGTAGAGTTGAAAAAACAATATCCCGAAGCAAAAGTGTTGGTACATCCCGAATGTAAAAAGCAAGTAGTGTTGCTTGCCGATAAAGTGGGTTCTACTGCAGCATTGCTTAATTATGCAGTAGCTTCAGATGCTAAAGAATTTATAGTAGCTACTGAGTCGGGTATAATACATGAGATGCAAAAGCGCTGTCCTGATAAGACATTCATTCCGGCTCCTCCCAATGATAGCACATGTGCTTGTAATGATTGCTCGTATATGAAGCTCAACACTCTTGAGAAACTTTACAACTGCTTGAAATATGAGCAACCGGAAGTGATAATAGACGAACAACTTGCCGATAAGGCTCGCAAATCGATACAGCGAATGCTTGATATATCAGCAGCGCTCAATCTTTAATTATAGAAATAAAAAAAACTACAATATAAATGGAATATAATCACAAAGACATCGAACAGCGCTGGCAACAGTACTGGAAAGAAAATAATACATATAAAACATCAATCGACGAAAGCCGTCCGAAATATTACGTGCTCGACATGTTTCCTTATCCCTCAGGAGCAGGACTTCATGTAGGTCACCCGTTAGGATATATAGCTTCCGACATCTATTCACGTTTCAAACGTCTGCAAGGATATAATGTGTTGCACCCGATGGGATATGATGCTTATGGTCTTCCTGCTGAGCAATATGCTATTCAGACAGGTCAGCACCCCGAAGTGACAACATTCCAAAACATAGCTCGCTATCGCAATCAGCTTGATAAGATAGGTTTTTGCTACGATTGGAATCGTGAAATAAAGACGTGCGATCCCGAATATTATAAGTGGACTCAATGGGCATTTATAAAAATGTTCAGCAGCTGCTACGATAATGATGCCCAAAAAGCTCTTCCTATAAGTGAACTTGTAGCTCAATTTGAGAAGAAAGGTACTGAGGGTATTAATGTAGCTGCAAGCAAAGAACTTCAGTTTACTGCCGAAGAGTGGAACGCTTACAGCGAAAAAGAAAAGAGTGATGTGCTGATGAATTATCGCATAGCTTATCTTGGCAATACGATGGTGAACTGGTGTCCGAAGTTAGGCACAGTGCTTGCCAACGATGAGGTGAGCGAAGGTGTGTCGATACGAGGTGGATATCCTGTAGAGCAAAAGTTGATGTATCAATGGTGTCTGAGAGTATCGGCTTATGCGCAGCGATTGCTCGACGGACTTGATACGATAGATTGGACCGACTCGTTGAAAGAAACACAACGCAACTGGATAGGACGCTCAGAAGGTGCCGAAATGATATTCAAGGTAGCTGATAGCGATGTAGAACTCGAAATATTTACTACTCGTGCCGATACCATTTTCGGAGTGACATTTATGGTTCTTGCTCCTGAAAGTGCTTATGTGGATATGGTCACTACTGCCGACAGAAAATCGCAAGTAGATGAATATATAAACAGCATCAAGCATAAGACAGAGCGTGAGCGTATGATAGAAAAAACTGTGAGCGGTGTGTTTACAGGTGCTTATGCTATCAATCCATTGACAAATGAAAATATACCTATTTGGGTGAGTGACTATGTACTTGCCGGATATGGAACGGGTGCTATTATGGCTGTGCCTGCTCACGATAGTCGCGACTATGCTTTTGCTCGTCATTTCTCTCTTCCTATCATACCTTTGATTGAAGGTGCTGATGTGAGTGAAGAAAGTTTTGATGCCAAGGCCGGAAAGATGATAAACTCTAAGGGAGCCGAACTTGATCTGAATGGTCTTGAAGTAAAAGATGCCATAGCTGCTACTAAAAAATTTATTAACGAAAAAGGTATAGGTAAAGTGAAGGTGAATTATCGTCTTCGCGACGCTATCTTCAGCCGTCAACGCTATTGGGGTGAGCCATTCCCTGTATATTATAAGGATGGTATACCTTGTATGCTTGATGAAAGCAAACTGCCTCTATTGCTTCCTGAGGTAGATAAGTTTTTGCCTACCGAGACAGGAGAGCCTCCATTGGGAAGAGCCAAAAATTGGAAGACTGACGAAGGATACCAACTTGAACTTTGCACAATGCCGGGATTTGCCGGTTCGTCGGCTTATTATATAAGATATATGGATCCTCGCAATAATGAGGCTCTCGTATCGAAAGAAGCCAACGGATATTGGCGCAACGTAGACCTATATATAGGAGGTACGGAACACGCTACCGGTCACTTGATATATAGTAGATTCTGGAATAAATTCTTGTTTGACCTTGGAGTGGTATGCGAGTCAGAGCCATTCAAAAAGCTCATCAATCAAGGTATGATTCAAGGTCGCTCTAACTTTGTGTACAGAATAAAAGACACCAACACATTCGTATCTTACGGATTGAAGAAAGACTATGACACTACAGCAATCCATGTGGATGTGAATATAGTGTCGAACGATGTGCTTGATATTGAAAAATTCCGTGCATGGCGTCCCGAATTTAATGATGCAGAATTTGTATTGGAAGATGGAAAATATATATGTGGATATGCAGTGGAGAAAATGTCGAAATCGATGTTTAACGTTGTAAATCCTGATGATATAGTAGAGCGTTATGGAGCCGATACACTTAGATTGTATGAAATGTTCCTTGGACCATTGGAACAAAGCAAACCATGGGATACTAATGGCATCGATGGAGTGAACCGCTTCATAAAGAAACTATGGAATCTCTTCTATAAGGGAGATGAAATGGTAGTAAGCGAAAAAGAAGCTACCAAAGAAGAATTGAAGTCGATACATAAGCTCATCAAGAAAGTGACTGCCGATATAGAGAACTTCTCTTACAACACGTCTATCTCTGCATTCATGATCTGCGTGAATGAATTGACACAACAGAAATGCAATTGTAGAGAAGTATTGGAAAATCTTTTGGTTGTATTGGCTCCGTTTGCACCTCATGTAACAGAAGAACTTTGGCATGCTCTTGGTAATGAATCTACTATATGCGATGCTCAATGGCCCTCGTATGACGAGAAATATCTCAAAGAAGATAATGTGACCTATGCAGTGTCGTTCAATGGTAAGGCTCGATTTAACATCGAAGTACCGGCTGAAACTCCACGCGAAGAGGTAGAAAAATTGGCTCTCGGACATGAAAATTCATCAAAATGGATAGGTGATAAGACTATCCGTAAGATAATCGTAGTGCCCGGAAAAATTGTAAATATTGTAATTGGATAATAATTAACTTATTGATAATTATAATATTTGATTAGATAGTACGTTGATATATAGAGAAAGATGTCGCACATGAAAGAAATAGTATTTGCTACAAATAATGCACATAAATTGCAAGAAATACGCGATATTGTAGGCAATAAATACAAAATTTTTAGTTTGCGCGACATTGATTGTCACGAAGATATCGACGAGACTGCTTCGACGCTCGAAGGCAATGCAGAGATCAAGGCTCGATACATAAAAGAGCATTATGGTTATGACTGCTTTGCCGATGATACAGGTCTTGAAGTGGAGGCTTTAGGAGGTGCTCCCGGTGTTTATTCGGCAAGATATGCCGGAGAAGAACATGATTCGGTGCGCAATATGAATCTACTGCTACAAAATATGAAAGGAGTAGAAAATCGTAAAGCTCGTTTTAGGACTGTGATAGCACTCATTGTAGGTGATGAATTGACAATGATGGATGGTATAGTAAACGGAGCTATAGCGGAGACGCCTGAAGGTGATGGAGGCTTTGGATATGATCCGGTGTTTATACCGGAAAATTGCAATGAAACGTTTGCTTCGATGAGTTCCGAACAGAAAAATTTAATGAGTCATCGCGGACGTGCTACATCAAAATTAATAGATTACTTGAATAGATTATCATAATATAGTATGGCTAAAAAAATAGTTTTATTATTGGCTCTTATATTGACTGCTAATTATACTATAGCACAACTTGCAGTAGGAGACTGGCGTATACATTCATTTTATTCCGGGCAAGTAACAAAAATGATTGATACACCGGATAAAATGTATATAGTATCCGGCGGAAATCTTTTTTCATACGATAAGAGTGATGAATATGGAGAAGTATATTCTTATAATTCTCGTAATATGTTGAGCGACAACAATATTTCAAACATATTCTATAATAAAAATAATAAATACCTATTAGTAGCG
>CAZWWS010000040.1:3013-23552 GCA_964637445.1 uncultured Muribaculum sp. | reverse complement strand
AAGGTGTTCAACTATCACAAAAATAAACAACACATCCCAAAAAAGCAATTTTTTCAATGCTTTTTATGTGTTTTTATCTGCACTACACTGCCGAGCAAAAGCGATTGGGGAGGCTTAGTATTCGAGGCCTAAGGCACGAATTACGCCGGTATAAGCGAGGGACACACCTATGTGCCATCCGTCAAGCTCGGGGTGTGTGCCGGAATATGCGCTTTTTATCATGTAGGGAGTGATGCGGAGCGAGGAGCGGTATTCCTGTCCGTCGGAGCCAAACAATGCCACATCGGTCTGAGAGCGAGAAAAGTGCCATTCAAAGTTCACTCCAAATGCGAGGTTGAAATCATCGACCGAGATGTCTTGTTGATTGCCTTTTGTGACCAATCCCCCCTCTTCGTTTTCAGCCATCGGGCAGGCTGTCCAGCGATATGAGGTCCACATTCCTCCTACCCACGGGGTGATGCTCACCCATTGATTATCCATCACGGCATATCCGAGATTTATGCCTGCACCAAAGAGATTGGCACTGTTGACATTATTATGATAAGCCACACCATTGGCATCGACGGCGGCTGTGATGTTAGGAGTCTCGATAGATGGGGAGCCATACAAAAACGCACCTTCCAAAGCCAAGCGACGATAGCCGGCTTGCACTCCGGCATTGAAAGTAAACGCTCCGGAAAATCCGTCGCCGATATTACCTGTATTGAACAATCCGCCCACACCGGCATAAAACCCGAACTTAAAGTCGTCGGGAGCATAAATACGAGGCTCATAGCGATAAGTAGAATCGTTCATCGCAACCGAATCGACCGGTTCAGCACTCCAAAGTGCCACAGCCGACACCATCATCATTATTGTAGAGATCAACTTCTTCATTCTATTCCATTTTGATATTAAAACAACGTAATCACCACAAAGTTAGCAATTGTATATCACAAATAGAAAAACTCAACGATAAAAAGCAACAAAATCTGCAACGAAAACAATAGCAAGCTCCCCGCATCAGCGACATCAAGAAAGGGCTTCCGGAACTGAACAGGCATTAAAAGCAATCGAAAATCCCTCAATGAGGGATTGCGTATCTAATAAAAGCTCTATGGTAGACAATACACTTTTTGCCTAATTAGAATGAATTGATAATAGTACACTCAACCGATTCATTCGCGACAAATATTCCCGGCACTTTGTATTCAATTATTAAGTCATTGACATCTCTGACCTATTATCGCTACTTGTTAAGACTCATGCCATCACTTTGGAGTCTTGCGAGATTTTTTTGTCATTTATCCGTATTAATAAAGCGAGGCTGCGCTTTCAATGACGCAGCCTCGCTATTGTTGGGTTTGATATGGATGAGGGGATTATTTCACTTCCCAAGTTTCGCCGGCGAGTATCATGTCGCGCAAGCAGGTGAAGCCTTTCTTACCCTTAACCTCTGCAACTTGATTGTCGACCTCTTCGTTGTAAACAAGTCCTTCTACATCGCGAATCACACCGATAGCCAGCGGCAAGTCGTGGCCGTCCATCATGGCGAGCTGCTGATGCAAGAAGTTGCTTTGACAATGAGCATCGTGTACGAGCACGTCGTCGATGGTGTATCCATCCTCGCCTACTTTCACTGCTTTAAGCAAGAATCCGTCGCGCACAAGCCCCATTTCATTGTCTTTGCCGAATAGCATCTTTTCGCCATGGCGGAGGTGGATGGTGCGCTCAGCGCGATGCTCCTTGTCGGTGATGAAGTTGTGGATACCATTATTGAATATCACACAATTTTGGAGCATTTCGACCACTGAAGTACCTTTATGCTTGGCAGCTGCCACGAGTACTTCTTGCGAAGTCTGCAACTCTACGTCGATGCTGCGAGCGAAGAAGTTGCCACGTGCGCCAAACACCAATTCGGCAGGGATAAACGGATCTTCTGTAGTACCATAAGGCGATGATTTCGACACGAATCCGCGATCGGAAGTGGGCGAATATTGACCTTTGGTCAATCCGTAGATCTTGTTGTTGAATAGTATGAGGTTGATGTCGACATTGCGACGAACAGCATGAATGAAATGGTTACCACCGATAGCCAAGCCGTCGCCGTCGCCCGAGATTTGCCATACGGTCATTTCAGGATTTGCCACCTTAAATCCGGTAGCAATAGCGGCAGCACGTCCGTGGATGGTGTGGAAGCCATAGGTATTCATATAGTAAGGCAGACGAGAGCTACATCCGATACCGGAGATAACGGCGGTCTTGTGAGGAGCTATGCCCACTGTAGCCATCGCTTTGTGGAGCACGTTCAAGATAGCATGGTCGCCACAACCGGGACACCAACGCACTGACTGGTCGCTCTTATAGTCGGCTGCTGTATATTTGATATCTTCCATTGTTAGTTTTCCTCCATAATTTTAGTTACACCTTCTACTACTTCACTCACCATGAACGGCTGTCCTTGCACCTTGTTGAGGCGCTCAAACTTCACTTCGGGGAACTTGGCTTGCAGATAGTCGGCAAATTGTCCGGTGTTCAACTCAGCCACGATCACTTTCTTGTAGCGAGAGAAGATGTCGCGAGTGTTGCGAGGCAGCGGATTGATGTATCTGAAGTGAGCAAATGCCACCTTTTTACCGACCTTGCACATATCTTCGGCAGCGGTGTAAAGATGTCCGTAAGTGCCTCCCCATCCTACGATGAGAGTGTCGGCTTCTTTGTCGCAAAGCACTTCAAGTTCGGGGATATTGTCGGCGATACGCTCGATTTTCTCTTTGCGGATGTACACCATCTTTTCGTGATTGATCGGGTCGGTCGATATAGCACCGGTGTTGGCATCCTTTTCAAGACCACCAAGACGGTGAGTCAAACCTTCAGTGCCGGGGATAGCCCAATAGCGCACCTTAGTCTCTTCGTTGCGCTTATAGGGACGCCAGCCTTCACGAAGCTCTTCAGGCACATAATTTACCTTGATTTCAGGATATTCATCTGCATCGGGCACTCTCCAAGCTGATGAGCCATTACCAATAAAAGCATCGCTCAAGAGGATAACGGGAGTCATGTGCTCGATAGCGATACGCGATGCTTCAAAGGCCATTGTAAAGCAGTCGGTAGGCGAAGCCGGTGCTACTACAGCCACAGGCGATTCTCCATTTCGACCGTAGAGTGCCTGCATGAGGTCGGTTTGTTCGGTTTTGGTAGGCAAGCCGGTTGAAGGTCCACCACGTTGCACGTCGATGATGACCAAAGGAAGCTCAGCCATCACAGCAAGACCGATACCTTCGCTCTTAAGAGCAAGACCGGGACCGGAAGTAGAGGTGATAGCAAGATTTCCGGCAAACGATGCTCCGATAGCCGAACATACGCCGGCGATTTCATCTTCCATCTGGCATGCTTTCACTCCAAGGTCTTTACGCTTGGCCAACTCGTGAAGGATGTCGGTGGCAGGAGTGATAGGATAGCTTCCGAGGAATAACGGACGACCCGACTTTTCCGACGCCATGATGAAACCCCAAGCAGTAGCCGTGTTACCATTGATGTCGGTGTAGTGCCCCGGACGGATATCCTCGGTGTCGATGCGATAGGTCGAAACCGATGCGTGAATATTGTTGCCATAGTTGTAGCCGGCGTTGATCACCTTTGAGTTTGCCTCAAATATAGCGGGCTTCTTGGCAAATTTTATCTTCAAATGGTGGAGAGCACTTTCCAACGGACGGTCGAAAAGCCAGCACACCAGACCTAACGCAAATATGTTGCGGCACTTTAGCACCGACTTATTGTCCAATCCCGACTCAGCGAGAGCGGCCTTGGTCATTGACGTGACAGGTACTTCGAGTATTTGAGCACCGGTGATACCGAGCTCTTTGAACGGCTCATCGGTGGTGAACAATGCTTTCTTTAAGTCACTTTCCTTAAATGAATCAATGTCAACAATGATAACACCGCCAGGCTTAAGGAATTTCACATTCTGCTTCAAAGCGGCCGGATTCATAGCAACAAGCACATCACACTTATCACCGGGAGTGTGCACACCGGTACCAACACTGACTTGGAAACCGGACACACCGCTGAGCGAGCCTTGCGGAGCACGTATTTCAGCAGGATAGTCGGGGAAGGTGCTTACCTGATTGCCGACACCGGCTGATACGTTTGTGAAGATGTTGCCGGCAAGCTGCATACCATCTCCAGAGTCGCCTGAAAAACGAACGACTACTTTGTCGAGAACTTTTACATTTGCTTTCTCTAACATAATACGTATATTTTTCGCGTTACAAATTATTTTTTCTATCAAATTATATCGCGTCGCCACGATAACGGAGCGACAAAGATACTCATTTTTCTACAATATGCAGTGCTTTTGCAGAAAATAATAACAATTTTCCGCAAAATACACTGCTATCAGTATCAAATTGGCATCATTTGCGACATTTCGCTATAAGGCCTATGAGCATCGGCACTATCATCACCACTGACGTTCCACCGATAATAAGCAACCAGTCCACTACCGAGAGAGGCACCACACTAAACATCTGTCCACCAAACTCTACAATCAGCACTTGGCCTATGATAATCACTGCCAATGTAATGAAAAAGACTTTGCTCTTGACAGCATTGTAGAATGCAGTGTGTCCGCTTTCAAATGCACGTGCATTGAAAAGATTCCAGAACTGGAGGAACACAAATATGGTGAAGAACATCGATAGGTCGTAAGGCTTAAGAGCCACACCTGTGCCGTAGTTGAAGTCGAAATAATAGCGGAAGTAATCAGCTATGTTGAATTGCGTAAGGCTCGTAAGGTCTACATTGCGGAAATACTGCATCAATCCGAAAAGGAATGCGACAAACAATATACCACCGCCTATGATACCCCATGCCATCGAGCGATTTATGATAAAGTCGGTCGGCTTGCGAGGTTTGTTTTTCATCACCTCAGTACTTGGCGGCAACGAAGCGAGCGCAAGAGCGGCAAATGTGTCCATAATAAGATTTACCCAAAGCATCTGAGTCACAGTAATAGGCGACTCTGCTCCGGAGAACGCACCAATTACTACGATAAGACAAGCTACGAGATTGACTGTAAGCTGGAACAATACGAATCGTTGGATATTTTGATAGAGCGAACGTCCCCACATCACAGCCTTCGTTATCGAAGCAAACGAATTGTCCATGATGGTGATGTCGCTTGCTTCTTTGGCCACCGAAGTGCCATCGCCCATCGACAACCCTACTTGGGCTGCATTCAGCGCCGGGGCATCGTTGGTGCCATCACCGGTCACAGCCACCACATCGCCACCCTCTTGAAGGAGACGCACAAGGCGCGACTTGTCGGTGGGACGCGCGCGCGACATTATTTTCAATCGCTTCACACAAGCTGCGGCATCCTCTTCGCTGAGAGCAGCAAAGTCGGGTCCTGAAATATGATTTTCGTCGCCATCGACATCAGTCCACAATCCCACTTGACGGCCGATTTCTTTAGCCGTGCCCGGAGTGTCGCCGGTGACAATCTTCACCGATATTCCGGCATTGATACACTCGCGTATCGCAGCAGGCACATCGTCGCGAACGGGGTCAGAGATGGCTGTGATACCGATGAATGTCAATGTAGAGCAATCGAGTTTATCGTCCTTGATAGGCTCTTGACCATCCTCAAGGATAGCATACGCAAATCCAAGTGTGCGCATAGCTTGCTGCTGATATTGCAACAGCTGAGCCGAAATATCAGCCGGAGTCACGTCGGAAGCTATTTTGGCAGATAGTCCCATCACGATTTCAGGAGCGCCTTTAACATAGAGGACACGTTTGCCAAGCACAGGTGAATTAACCACGGTCGCCATAAACTTGCGCATCGTAGAGAATGGCAATTGCTTCACCACTTCGGCACTTTCACGCATCTGCAAGTAGTCGATGCCATTATCATTAAGCCACAGCAACAAGGCTCCCTCGGTGGGGTTGCCAAGAGCCTCCACTTTGTCGTCAGACTTTTCGAGGAAAGCAGTGGTGTTTACTGCTATACCTTCTGCTATTATAGAGGACTGACTTCCTCCGTCCATCTTTTGGTCGGCTGCGAGAGTATAGAAATTGGTGCGATAGATACGCATCTGATTGCGAGTGAGCGTACCGGTTTTATCGGTGCATATCACAGTCGTAGCTCCCATGGTTTCGCAAGCATGCATCTTACGCACAAGATTGTTGCTTGCCAACATACGACGCATACTCAACGCAAGGCTGAGAGTGACACTCATGGGTAATCCTTCAGGAACCGACACCACAATCAATGTCACTGCGAGCATCACGGTCGAGAGCAGATAGTCGACCATTTCGAGGGTATCGCATCCAGCCCAATCAAACATCAACAATCGTCCCACAACGATGAGTGCACCGACCGAATAACTACACCAAGTAATCACTCGGCTCAAACGCTCAAATTGTAGAGTGAGAGGTGTCTTCACGCCGGTGTCGATCTGCGCGGCTTCATACACCTTGCCATATTCGGTGGCATCTCCTACAGCCACAACCTCCATCACACCGCGACCTTCGGTCACTGTAGTACCTCGCATGGCGTGATTGGTAGGATAAGTCACGTCATCTTTGAAATCCTCGGGCAGGTGCGATTTCTTAATCAACGGCTCACCGGTGAGTGTACTTTCGTTGATGCTAAGCGACACCGAGTCGATAAGGACGCCATCGGCAGGCACCTCATCTCCGGTCTCAATGATGACCAAATCGCCCACAACTATATCCTTGCGAGATACTTGCGTCACATTGCCGTCACGAATCACCTTCACAAGAATATCATCATTGACTTGATTGAGAATTTCAAATTTCTTATTGGCACTTGCTTCGAGAGCAAAACCAATCACCGTAGCCAAAAGTATTGCAATAAGGATACCAAGAGGCTCTAAGAATACATCAAATCCATGCTCGGGAAGAGTAAACTCATACACGGCAATACCTATCGAAAGAAGCAACGCTATAAGAAGAATCTCGATCAACGGATTTTTGAACGACTCCAAAAATTGCACCCACATCGAGGGCTTTGGTGGAGGAGTAAGAATGTTGACGCCATGCTTTTGGCGACTTTCCATAACTTGCTGTTGAGACAGTCCTGTAAGTTGTTGATTATCAGTCGACATTTCTGATTTATGTAATTGTTTCTATAGATTATTTTTCAAATTTCAGTGGCATACCATTCGGCTGATTGCATATCTCACCATTGTGGTATGCTCGATGGCCATTGACATAGGTGGATATGACACGATTATGGAGAGTAGTCCCATCGAGCGGAGTCCATCCGCAACGACTCACCACATCGGCATCACTCACCACATACTCATCATGGGGGCGCACAATAGTGAGATCGGCATAGTATCCGGGGCGGATAAATCCGCGGTTTTCGATTCGGAATAGTCGAGCGGGAGCATGAGCCATCTTTTCGACCACCATTTCAAGGGTAAACACGCCTTGATCGGCAAGCTCCATCATAGCAGGCAGTGAATATTGCACAAAAGGGCCTCCGGAGGCGGCGGTCAAAGCCGTGCCTTGTTTTTCCGCCAAAAGATGTGGTGCATGGTCGGTGGCCACGATATCGATCAGGCCATCACGGAGTCCTCGACGCAAAGCGTCGCGATCGGCCTCGCTTTTGATAGCCGGATTCCACTTTATTCGTGTGCCGAGTCGGGGATAGTCCTTATCGGTCCACCAAAGATGGTGTACGCACACCTCGGCCGTAATTTTTTTATTTTCGATAGGCGCTTTTGTAAACAACGCCAACTCTTCGGCCGTAGAAACATGGAGCACATGCAAACGCGAGCCGCAACGCTCGGCACGAGCCACAGCGCGAGCCGTCGACACGTAGCAAGCCTCGTTACTTCGTATCTCAGGATGTGCATCAACCGGCACATCATCGCCATATTTCTCCACCGCAGCCTCACGATTGCGTCGTATTATAGCCTCATCTTCCGAGTGGATAGCTATCAATGCCGGCACTTCCGTGAATATTCGGTCGAGTGTAGACTCTTGATCTACAAGCATATTTCCTGTTGATGAGCCGAGAAACAGTTTCACTCCCGGCACTTCACTATAGTCGCACTTCAACAGTTCGTCGATACTATCGTTGGTAGCTCCGATAAAGAATGCATAGTTGGCAACCGACACTTCTGCCGCACGATTTTGCTTTGACTTTAACGCATCGAGAGTGACAGTCTGAGGCTTCGTGTTAGGCATATCCATAAACGAAGTGACACCACCGGCCACGGCAGCGCGGCTCTCGGTAGCCATATCCGCCTTATGAGTCAATCCGGGGTCGCGAAAATGCACTTGGTCGTCGATAGCTCCGGGGAGTAGGTATGCTCCGGAAGCATCCTCAACCATATCGCACGATGCAATCAAGTCGGCCGATGCATCGCCTTGCGACACTGCCGAAATCTTATCGCCATCTATCACTACAAACCCTCGAAATCTTCGGTTTTCATTTACGATAATCGCATTGTGAATCAATATACGGCTCATTGCTATGCTTTTTTACTATAATCGGGATATTTCTTAAACCAACTGCCCACCTTCAAGCGTATTACGCCACACACAGCCTCACCAAAGATACCTCCACTCATTTTACTCGTACCAAGCACACGATTGACGAATATGATGGGAACTTCCTTGATCTTGAAGCCATACTTATAGGCAGTAAACTTCATCTCTATCTGGAAAGCATACCCCTTAAACTGGATATCGTCGAGAGGCAAAGCCTCAAGCACACGGCGAGTGTAGCACACAAATCCGGCAGTAGTGTCGTTAATGGGTAATCCGGTCACCAAACGCACATATTTCGACGCATAATAGGACATAAGCACACGCCCCATCGGCCAGTTTACGACGTTCACACCCGTGACATATCGCGAGCCAATCGACATATCAGCCCCCTCTTCGGCACATGCCGCATAGAGTTTCAGCAAGTCGTTGGGATTGTGCGAAAAGTCGGCATCCATCTCAAACACATAATCATATCGGTGTTCGATAGCCCACTTAAATCCGGCTATATAGGCAGTGCCGAGGCCGAGTTTTCCGGCGCGCTCCATAAGATGCACCCTACCGGCGTATTCATGTTGTTTTTCTCTGACTATATTGGCTGTACCATCAGGAGAATTATCATCGATAATAAGCACATCAAATTGATGAGGCAGCCCTACAACTGCATCTATAATTGCGGCAACGTTTTCCTTCTCATTATATGTAGGAATTATCACAACGCTATCGCTTTTTCCTGCTGCTTGATCTGGAATCATCATAGCTCAAAATTGGGTATAACTTACCTTATAACAATTATTTTGCAAAGATAGCACAACTCAATGGCATAAACAAACTATCGCCCCGCTTTCTGCCTCAAAAAATGCCGACAGAAAGTAGGGCGATCACTTCCAATCATTATGTCGTAGATTAATATCCGGGATTGTTGGGAAGTAGTGCCGGATTTTGATCTATCGCACTCTCCGGCACCGGATATAGCAATCGAGTTCCCTCGTCGTCGATATTAAAAGCATCGGAGGCTTGATTTCTGCTTCCGGCGACTTCTCCGGGTTGATACACACGAAGCGCAAGCACTTCGGTTTTACCTTGTTCCGACGAATTATACCATCGACGAAGATCGTAGAAACGATGTCCTTCAAACGCGAGTTCTACACGGCGTTCCTGCATGATACGGTTCAAGAAAGTGTCGGCGGTGATATCTGTTTCTTCTACCAAAGCAGGTAATCCACGCTTCTGTCGCAGTTCATTCAAGCGAGCCACACCGGCCGGATATCCTTGAGCTTCAGCAGAAATCAGATATAGCTCGGCAATGCGTATCACAGGCCAATTGTCGGCCGAGTTATAGCTCGGATATTTCACACAATCCCATGTCTCTTCATCATCGAGTACGAGATGACGTATTGATGCCGCATACCTATTATCGCCCGGTTCAAAAGCTCGTATCAGCGATTGGTCGACAGGATATTCATAACGTCCGAACTCTCCATATCCGGCACTGCCGGCTCCATAGCGAGCCTCATATCGCGACACAAGAGCCGAGCGAAGGAACCAACCGCTTGCCCCTACATCATTTCCGAGATTGATCCATTGTTGCACAAACTCACGGCTTGTTTTGCTATGCCAGATGTCGGCATAGTCGTCGGCAAGAGCAAAGTTGGGATTGGCTATCACTTCTTCGGCATACCGATAAGCCAGCGACAGGTCGCGAACACCTTCAGGCGCAAGCAAATACACTCGCGAAAGGAATGCCTTTGACGAAACATTCGAGACAAAGCCGGGGTCGGTAAAATCAGGAGCTTTTGCTACCGCATATTTCAAGTCCTCAATTATAAACCTCCAAATATCAGCTTCAGGACTGCGAGCCACTTGGGCATCAGTCACTTCAGTAAGAAGCGGGGCATCTCCCCAGTTTTCGGCTATAATAGAGTAGAAATACGCTCTGAGGAAGCGCGCCTGAGCTACAATTTTTTCATTGTCGGGGGATAGATTATCACCCGAATTTCCCTCTAATAGATTGATCAGATTGTTGGAAAGTTGCACCCCTTGATAAAGGGTATTCCAATATCCTTTGATAGTAGAATTTGATGTGGTATAGCTATTTTGATCAAGCTCGGGAACCCATGTCGAGTTGAGATTATCGCCACTTGTGTCGCTGTTAAAGAAATAGGTACCAAGGCTTTGTGCGGCGTCATACACACCCGTAAGTAAGTGTTGATAATTCTCTTCAGTGATGCTCGAATCCGAGATAGAGTCGGTAGGCGCATAGTCAAGTTCGCAACTCGAAAAGCTTGCAGAGACAAGGAGTGCTGCTAATATGTTTTTTGTTTTCATAATTGTCAGATATTTTTAGAATTAGAATGAGACATTAAGACCGAATGTGAAGGAACGTAGCTGAGGCACTGAACCTGCATCATAGCCACGATAGTCATAGCGAGTGGGAAAGAAAGCGAGCTCAGGGTCGTAACCATCATACTTGGTGAATGTGTAGAGATTGGCTACAGTAAAATACAAGCGAAGTTGTTCGATCGATATTTTACGCGTCAACTCCGATGGGAATGTATATCCGAATGTAATGTTGCGGATACGCAAGAAGTCGCCATCTTCAAGGAAACGAGTGGAATAGGTCTTGTAGTTGTTGGTAAACGCTGTTCCGGCAGCTACAGCGCGAGGCACTTCATTGCTGGGCGATTCGGAAGTCCAACGATCGTTCCAATCTCCTGCAAATATCGAATAGCCATTGGAGTTGCCTCCTTGATTTGCCAAACCATTTGCTCCATGTTTCCAACCGGCATAAATCTTGCTGCCCAAGCTATATTGCAAGTCGATGCTGAAGTCAAATCCGCGATAGCTGAATGTGTTGAGCAACGAACCATAAACCGAGGGGAATGGCGACCCTACAATCTCACGGTCATCACTGTTGATTACACCATTTCCATCCTTGTCGTAGTACTTAACATCGCCGGGGCGAATACCGCTATCCCATAGCTTTTGACCGCCTGGTTGAGCGAGAATCTCTTCTTTCGACTGATAGATACCATCTTGTTTTATCAAATAGAATGCAGCAAAAGGCTCTCCCACTTTCAAGATATTACACCATCCGGTTGTGGTGACTACATCTTCTCCTTGCGCATTTTTGTTCAATCCGGTCACCTCATTTTTATTCCAACTGAGATTGAATGTGGTGTCCCAACGGAGGTTGCGCGTATTGATATTATGGGATGTGATTGAAAGTTCTATACCGGTATTTGAAATGCTACCCACATTGGATGTTTGGCTCGCATATCCACTGAGAGAGTTGATAGAATGAGTCATCAACAAGTCTTCCGTATCTTTACGATACCAATCGAGAGAAGCATCTAATCTGCCATTGAAAAGCGAAAGATCCACTCCTAAATCATATTGAAGAGCTTTTTCCCAAGTAAGATCGGGATTAGGCTTATAGTACCCGAATGTAAGTCCCGGATTGCCACTATAAGAACCATCGGCCGAATATACGGTAAAATATCCATAATTACTTATCCCTTCCTGGTTCCCGGTGTAACCGATGCTACCTCTTAACTTCAAGTCAGAGAGTATATTATTTTGTGGAAAGAATGACTCTTCAGAAATACGCCATGCCAACGAACCGGCGGGAAAATATCCTGTGCGGTGTTTGGGAGCAAATTTCGATGATGCATCGGCACGAAGTGAGAACTCTGCAATATATCGGTCTTTCCACACCGCATTTACTCGTCCAAACACCGACTGAAGCGCATTTTCAACAAGCGAAGAGCTTCCTGATGATATTTCGCCGGCGGATGTGATGTATTCCAGAGATGGAGATAGGAAATTGATACCTTTCACATAGTTATTGTCGACTTTAGTATATTGATAACTATAGCCTACCAGCGCCGAGAAATCCACCTCACCAAAAGTTTTCTTATAATCAAACGTATTTTCAAACAGATCGGTAAACGTAAATCCACGGTAGTCGCCCACTTCTCCATTGCTTGCCGCACCTTGAACAGATGTCGATGGATAGACACCGCGCTCGTGAAGTATACTATAGTCACCCCCGAGATTGAGCGTGTATGTAAGACCATCTATTATATTCCAACGACCTTTGAGATTGATAATAGCGCGATATTTTTTACCATTTTGGTCTGCATCTTCAGTGACAAGTTGCACCGGATTGTAGGTGCCATTATTAGTCGATGCATAAGAGCCGTCGGCATTATAAGGTGCATAATCGGGCGATACGCGATGAGCTGCATTCCATGGCGAGTAGATATTGTTGTCGCCTGTGGTACGTGTATTTTCCGATGAACTTAAAGCTACATTTGCCTCAATGCCGATAGCACAGCTGATCTGATGCCGGATATTACTACGAAGATTAAATCGCTTATAATCAGAGAATTTAATCACACCTTCTTGATAGAAATATCCTCCCGAAAGGAAAAATTTCGTTTTTTCGTTTCCACCCGATACCGATAGTTGTGCACTCCCGATCAATGCACTTTGAGTCACCTCATCACGCCAATCCGTATCGACACCTTCGTTGGCTGCAGACACATGGCTGAGAAATGCGGCATCCCCTTCGCTAAGACCGAGCGAAGTATTATAATTATCGATTGCCTCATTACGAGCATTGATATAGTCGGTAGCGTTCAATAGTTCGATGCGATGTGGTATATCCTGCCATCCCACATATCCTGAGAAAGACACTTTGGTACGATCGGCACGTCCTTTCTTTGTCGTGATAAGTATCACGCCATTGGTGGCACGCGAGCCATACAAGGTAGACGCCGATGCATCTTTCAGCACTTCAATCGATTCGATGTCATTGGGATTTATATCGATTACTCCCGATATTGAAGCTCCTTGATAGCCACCTTTTTGAGTGATATCCGACGAGTTGATTGGCATTCCGTCTACTACATATAGCGGAGAGTTGCCGGCAGAGAACGATCCGGTGCCACGTACACTCACAGCGACTGCGCCGCCGGGGGCACCACTTGCCGAAGTAACTTGCACACCGCTCAATCTTCCTTGCATTGCCTGTTCTAAACTCGCCACAGGAGCCTTTTCCAATTCATCTCCTTTGACTGAGCTTATAGCCGAGGTAAGATTTCTACGCTTTGCATTACCATAAGCGATTACTACCACATCGTCCAAGTTGCGTGCATCGTTATAGAGCGTCACAGTCAGTTCAGAAGCCACATCTACCTCAACTGTCTTTTTTCCAATATAAGCGATCATTATTTTCTTCCCTTCTGCCGGGACATTAAGCACAAAACGACCATCGACATCCGATGCTGTGCATGGTCCGGTTTCAATCACTCTGACCGAAGCCCCCGCCAATGGTTGGCCGTCATCACCATCTATTACTATACCACTCACTCGTCGAGTGCTCTGCGCGTCCACTGCTACCGCAATGACAAGACTTACAAACAATAAAACAATCTTTTTCATACCTTTCTTAAAACCTTAATAATACAAAAATAGCACCGACCACCATCAGCCGGTGCCCGAAAAACAAATTATATAAATCAGATATGCAACATTTCCATCATCATGACGATACTTATTTCTTATTGTAAACTTCTGTTACTGTATAATTTATCGTCTTGAATGTATCTAAGAGTTGTGCCACATCGGCAACATTGCTATCGTAAGCCACACTTACCACTTTCGTAGGCAAGCATATAGTAACATCTTTTACTGCCGGATTACCCAAAAGAGTTTTCTTTACCTTTGCAGCACATCCGCCACACTTGATTTGCTCTGCAAAGAACGATGCGTAAGCCACATTCGCTTCATCGGGATAATATAATTGCGATGCATAATTAATGGTGGCAAATCCGGCTTTAATCTTGTCGACATCGATTTTGGCTGCATCATATTCCACTCTTACCGACTTTGTCGACAGATCCACCGATACACTGTCTATTCCGTCCAAAGCAATCAAAGTGCGCTTCACCTTTGTGGCACATCCGCCACAACCCATCTGAACAGCCTTGAAGTAGGCGACTTTAGTCCCGGTAGCAGTTGCAGCAGCTTTCTTTGCAGCACAGCCGCATCCGCTCGATTTGTTGGCGCTGCATTTGCATCCACCCGAACCGCAACATCCGCCGGTCGATTTTGGAGCCGCAACCACAGGAGCCTCAGCTGCAGGAGCATAAACAGAGGCGGCAAAATCTATTTTTGCAAACGCCTCAATGAGCTTCTCTACACTCGTTTTGTCGGCGTCGTACTTGATAGTGATAGTTTTATCCTCAAGATTGGTTACGATATCCTTAACCCCTTTTTCAAACTTCAGGTTGCCCTTAATCTTGTTTTCACAATTTGAACAATGGATTTGTGGTTGGGTAGTAAATACCGCAGTTTTGATGTCTTTAGCATCAATGCCGGTTGCTACACTTAGAAGCAACGCGAACAAAATGAATTTCAGATTTTTCATATTCAATTAATTTTTGATGTGAATTATTTTTTCGTTTAACTCTACTTGTGCCAATTGAATCTCAACCCAAGATACACCACGGCTCCTTCTACCGGTCCCCAGATCATTGTCGAGTCGAAATTGTCGCTCCATGGGTCGGATGCATTGACTATCGGATTTTTCTGCTTGAAATTGGTGAGGTTTTCTCCTCCGATATATATCGACCAATGACGGAAATAGCGTGTGACTTGTGCACTCAAGAGCTGATAAGACTTATATCTCGGCGACCACGAGGAGCTGCCATCGGCAAGTGTGTAAGGTGTGGGCATGCGTCCGCCGCTATTGAGTTGCAGCGTCACGTCAAACTGCCATAAGCCGAGCGGAGTCTGATATGAAGCGGTAAGCAGTCCCTTATATTTACCGGTCAGCGGCTTTTCCAGTAGTTGACCTCCGTAAGTGGATTTTGCATCGGTGCGACGATAGGCTGCCGTGAAGGTAAATCCGCGGAAGAATGGGTATGATGCTTCAATCTGCCACGTGTGAGAATATGATTTGCCACTGAGATTGGAAAACATTACCGCGTGAGGAGCGCTATCGAGGTCTATCACCGTTTGATGCTTAAAGTCGGTGTAATAGTATTCGGCACTCACTGTGAGGAGTTTGCTGCGGATAGGTATATCAAACGATGCACTCACGCCATAGTTCCACGCCTCTTCCTGCTTGAGATTGTCATCAATCTCTACGCTACGACCGCTTGCCAACAAATAGTTATACTCCGACAATACATGATTGGCGCGATAGCCTTTTCCTACGGATGCCCTTACCGATACAATATCGTTAGGCATGAATTTCACATGAGCTCTCGGAGTGAAAAAGCTACCATACACCGAACTATGGTCGCCTCTCAATCCGCCCATCAATATAAGTTTGTCGTTGAGATTATATGTATATTGGGCATATAATCCGTAGACACTCTCTTTGTCGAGATTGCGGAGTAAATCAATGTTTGCATCGTTGACCACACGAAATTTTTCGTTGTAATAATCGTAGTTGAAACTTGCTCCGACCGACAGAGCATTATGGCTATCGAAATTGGACTCAAACATAAGCGATGCATAAGCATTTCGATTGTTCACATCATATCGTTTCAAGCCATACGTAGCATCCTGATTATGAATGTTTCCGGATAAAATCAATGCTACATTCGTGCTTTTCTCCTTGTCGAATATATAAGCATTTTTCGTAAAAAATTCATATCTGTCGGTATTGATATGGATATTATACAACCCACGCGAATCATGAGTGTGCACTCCGTGATCGCTCTGGCCGCTGCGACGATTCTCCTTGAGCGCGTTTATCGATGCTTGAAACACGTAGTGGTCACCCATCCAAGCCCATCGATTACGCAAATTATACTGCTCTACACGCGGCATATCCAAAAATCCATCGTCATTGCCATCATGGTTCTTCAGCGTATTTTCATAATGACCTAATATAGAGGTGCTCAGTCGTTTGGTGATATGGGTATTTACATCAAAGTTTGCTTCAGCCCGATACTGACTATTGGCATACAAATTGACATTGACAGCGTCTTCTGCCTGTGGCTTCTTAAACTCCACATTTATCTGTCCGGTTATCGACTCATATCCGTTCTTAACCGAACTTGCACCTTTCGACACTTGAATCGATTGCATCCACGGGCCGGGTATGTAGCCTAATGCATAAGGGGCTGCCGGTCCACGATAGTTGGGCACATTTTCGGTAAGCATTTGCACATAAGTACCAGACAGTCCCAACAGACGAATTTGCTTTGCGCCTGTTGCCGCATCGGAATAGCTCACATCGACCGAAGGATTGGTCGTGAAACTTTCGCCGAGATTGCAGCATGCGGCTCTTGACAATTCGGCACTCGAAATCATATCGGCATTAATCACACCACTTCTGATTTTACCATACCCTTGGCGACGTGCCACCACTTCCACATCCGATAACTCATGGGAGGGTTTCAATTGTATCGCAAGATAATCGCCCGAGGCTTTTATAGTATCTGTGGCAAAACCAAAGGCTGAGACAGCCAACGAACGAGTCGAACTTACCGGAGCAATCGAAAATTCTCCGTTTTCATCAGTCAGCGACGATTTATCGGTATCAATCCAATAAATCGTAGCATCTGCGACCGGGGCTCCGGAAGGATCGGTAACCTTTCCCACCGTGTCGCCTCCGTAAGCAGATACCGCGACTAAAGAGAATATGAATACATAACCTAACTTCATCTTTTTCTACCGTTTTTACTTTGCTAATATTTGATTTCGATGCAAAATTACACACAGCAGAATATTCATACAAGAAAACTCGAAAAGTTAGATTATTTAACCACATCAACCCCTACACACAGAAAAAGCAGACTAAAATATCAATATTTCAGCCTGCCTTATAGAAAATTTTTCTTTTTACATAATTTCGGCTAATTGCCTACGACTTTGACTTCGGAGGCTCTGCCGGTGGATAGCACTTGGATTTGCGTAGGAATACGCTGTCGCAACTCTCCGACATGGCTGATGATACCCACTTTTCTACCTCCAAGTTCGTGGAGTCGCTGCAATGTGTCTATTACCATATCCAGATGTTCGGGGCTGAGCGTTCCGAATCCTTCGTCGATAAACAGAGTGTCGACCGAGAGGCCGTCTTTATTGAGCGTAGACAATCCTAACGCCAACGCAAGCGATACGATGAAACTTTCGCCACCCGACAATGTAGTGACCGGTCGCTCCACTCCGCCTTGATACATATCACGGACAAGAATCACCAACGATCCGCGACCATTGCTCAATTCATATCTTCGATGGAGACGCGAGAGAAAATAGTTGGCATTGTTGAGCAACTCTTCCAACACATAACCTTGAGCCACTTTGCGGAAATTACTACCCACTGCATCCCCGAATGTTGCACACAGTCGATTCCACTTATCGTAGTCTTTTCTCAGCACTTCGAGCAGTGCTGTCTGAGCCTCGAAGTCTTTACGCGCCTTGGCATCGGCGTTCAATCGGCCATCAATCTCCCCGATTTCAACATTCATCTCATTGATAGAAGCATCCAACTCCTCTTTTTGTTGCGACAAAACCTCGATGGTAGCATCTATGGGGATAGCCGGGCGATTTTCGTCATGGACTTTCAAAGTGTCGGTAAGCGTGGCAAGAGCGGTGCGCGCAGCAAGTTCACGATCCGACAATTCTTCGATTTGACGCTTTAGCTTCATCACCTCTTCTTCGCTACGACATGCCAACGCCCCGACATCCTCGCGAGAGATGTCGCTATTGGCATCTAAAAACGCTACCAACTCAGCCTGATTTGCAGCAAGCGCGGTCTCTATATTACTACGCTGTGTGGCTATTTCCACTGCCAATCGACACACTCTCTGCGCCTCATTACGCAACTGAGACATCGAGATCGGCTCGACCTCGACAGCCGTCCATGATTGGAATCGCGACTTGATGTCGTCGATAGCTGTCTCTACATCTGCCACTATGCCCTTGTTGTTTTGTAGCGATAGCTCCAGTTCGCCCAATCGGTTAATATTGGCGGTATAGTCTGTTGCAAGTGCTTTTATCTTGCTTATCACATCCTCTATCGGCATATCCTCCCACTCGGGCAATACAATCAAGGATGTTGCCGCCTCTAATTCCGCTGTGGCTCGCGTTGCCTCGTTGACCGACAAGCTCCGCATATTTTCTTTTTCGGCGACTTTATTGTTGAGTGCATCTTTGCGAGCCGACAAAATGTCTTTGTCTGTCGCTTCGGCTTTAGTGGCTGCATCATATTCGCGTCGCAACCCTTCGATAGCCTTCACTATCTCATCGTAGCGATTGCGTTCGGCTGTTACAGCATCTATCTCCGACTGCGTTTGGACTTTGAGAGCGGCAATTCGTTCATCAATATTCGCTTCCGTCATCTCGATACCGACCGCGTCACAAAGTTGTTTCAGCTCATTTGTCTTTCGCGTCAAAGCAACTTCGGCGCTATCCAATCGACGCGACGATTGCTCTACCAGTTTGGTCAGACTTTGCGCCTTTGCCGTTGCTTCAGCCCTACGATTGCGTATCGACTCCAATTGTGCGTTCGCTTCATCGACCGACTCTTTCAGCGGACGCAAAGCCGCTTCAAACTCAGCATCGTTTTCGATAGCAATGACCGTTGTGCCACACACCGGACATCGCTCGCCCACATGGAGTTCGTGTCGCAACTTCTTGGCATAGTCGCCTACGCTCGCGCATTGTCGCTCGTAGAGTTCTCTGAATTTGCGTTCGCTTTGTTCTGCTTCGGCATATTCCTTGTTAAGGAAAGGAAGCTGCTCGCTCATCTTCGACAAGTCTTCTTTGGCCTTAAGCAATTCTCCTTGCTCTGCAACTACTGCTTTGCGCTGTTCCTCAGCTTGATTATAAGCCGCCAAAGTAGCGTCAAGATTTCTAATCTGCTGATTTTTCTTGTCGGCTCGCTCTTGCAATTTCGACAGATTAAATGCTCTCAGTTTTTCCGATTCAGCAAAGAGTATACTACGTTTCGCCTCTACATCTTTGCTCCTTTCAGCCACTACTTCCTCCGCCTGCTTCACAGCCTGATTAGCTTCTGCTATTTTACTTTCGGCAACTTTTGCCGCCTCATCGTAACGAGCAGAGGATTGTCGCGCATTTATCACATTGGCGAGATGCGTGATAATGACAGGAGCATTTTCTATCATCGTTTTCTGCGGAGCCATTACTTTAAGATAGCCATCGAGCGCCGACAATTCGGTTTCCTCTTTGACGATCTGACGATTCATCCACTCCAATCCCGACAAGATTGAGCTATATTGCAAACGTAGATTAACGACATCGGCATCGACCTTTGTTTTGTCTTTAGATAGTCGCTCTATCGCACCCATCGCCGTACGCGCCGGAGTCGAGCGTGTCCATCGCTCGATAATCGAACGCGTTGACACCACTTCGTCCGACTTCAACTCTTGTTGCAAGCAGTCACACTCCGTTTTCCTTGCCGTAATCTCGGCTTCGATATTTTGGCGAGACGCAAGCCATGTGCTACCCTTAAGCAATAAGTCACGTTGAGTTTGCTCCTCAGTTATCTTTTTTGACAGCTCTACCTGTTGATCCGTCAACTCATTAATTTTTCCCTCATCGAGCAAACTGACATTATCCAGCACAGCCTGCTGCTTTTCGTATGCATTTTTTCGTTCACGATTTTCCTCAAAAATTCGTCTTCCAATACGAGAATATATCTCCGTTCCGGTCAACTTTTCGAGGATGTCCGACTTTTCTTTCTCGTCACTCAGCAAGAAACGTGTAAATTCTCCTTGTGCGAGCATAGTAGTACGGCAGAATTGTTCAAAAGTCAGCCCGACACCGGCGACAATTTCATTCTTTATGTCTGTATCGTTATTATATGTGACACCATTTTCGTGACAATACAGCGTCCACTGCACCGACTGTAATTTTCCTGTCACCTTCATTCTTGCTCGATACACATACCATCGAGCAGTATATTGCATTCCGTTATTTCCGATAAAATCGAGTTCGGCACTTGCTTCAGCCGTATTACGCCGCAATAGTTGGCATGGATTGGATATAG
>CAZWWS010000040.1:0-3003 GCA_964637445.1 uncultured Muribaculum sp. | reverse complement strand
GATATAGTCAGTCCATCAGTCGAGTCATACTTTTCTCCTTTCGCTTGGCTCAATCGAGGGGTGTTCTTATAAAGGGCCAAAGAAATAGCATCAAGTATCGTACTTTTTCCGGCTCCCGTATCGCCACATATCAAAAAAAGCGGTTCTCGTCCGAGAGCACCCGACGAAAAATCTATTTCGGCATCGGCAATCGATGCTATATTGTGTATTTTCAACCGTCGTATCTTCATATTCTATTCCTCCTCATCTTTTGATAGAAGTTCATTTACCACTTGCGACATAAGCCCCAGCAGTTCATCGTCCATCTCCACACCTTGTTTTTCCAAATAATATCGCTGAGCAATGTCGATAGGAGACGCTTCTCGTAGCTCTCCGGTCGACAGCTTCAGTTCTTGGGCAGATTGTTGAGCGGCTTCACGCGACGACTGTATCAAGCAAAACTGCAATGGCTTGTCGGCTATCGCAGCCTCAACTCGCTGCATGCTATCTACCGGCAGATAGCCATCACTAAGCAGCACATTCAGCCTTATATAAGCTGACTCAGCAACATTGAGGTGTGCCAATTCTTCGAGAGCCTTTTCAAATGGTTGCGGCTCTGCCGGAATAGTCAATAGCGGCTTGGGATTCTCGATTTCCACTTCACGAATCTCCGGTTGAGAATTTCGCGACTCAATGGTCACAATAGTCACCGAGTGAGGATATTGCTCGTCGAAATGCACCGGTATCGGACTTCCCGAATAGCGAGCTTTGCCATGCGAGCCAATGAGCGTCTGCGGTCGATGTATATGTCCCAACGCAAGATAGTCGTAGCCATCGCCCAACCGCGACAATTCATAATAGTCAATACCGCCCACCACATCATCGTGGCCTTTTATATCACACCCCGTCACGGCATAGTGACCGGTCATGACCACCGGAAGATTGTCCGCATTACGCTGAGCCACACGCTCCTGCAGAGCCTTGCAAAACTCCGCCAATCTATCTTCTCCCTCGGCCACTTGTGGAATATTTCCGGCATAGGCATACGGCACGGCTATCACATAGCCTTTCGCCTCTCCATCCGTATCTCTGACCACAATGATATGCTTCTCCAAGTCGGCATCCATAGTTCCCACTACATCTATACCGAAAGCGCCCCAGAGCGGAGCCGTCACTTCAAGACGCGAAGCACTGTCGTGATTGCCCGACGTAACCACAATAGCCATTGACGGATACCTACGATGTATCTCAATCATAGCATCGATATAAAGTTGTTGCGCTTGAATAGAAGGAGCCACCGTGTGGAATATATCGCCACACACCACCATCACGTCGGTTTTTTCCTCTTCCACTATCGTGGCTATTTGCTTAAGGAAAGCCGCCTGCTCCTCACTACGGTCTGATTTGTAAAGCGAGTGGCCTATGTGCCAATCGCCCGTATGCATGATTTTCATATATTGTATTATTTTCTACAAATATCGCACAAAACAAATTTTCAACTAACTGCTTGAATTTAACTCACGTAAAATCATCAATCTAATGTATTTGCCTCTTTTGTGTAGGTCATTTTATATAAAACGCTCTATGGTGATTTCATTACACAATTGCTTGTTGTAATTCCACTCCCAAAGATCGTATTTCATTCATAATTAATTCTTCTCGTTCTTTGCTCGGTTTCTTTGTGCCATTTATGTAGCTTGCAAATAAACTCTGATGTATACCCAAACGACGTGCAATTGCCGACGCATTAATTTCCGGATGGGATAAGAAAAATTTAGATATACCAACCGGTTCAGGATCATCATATTCGAAACTTTCAAATGAAACATCCTCATCTATTTCACGCCAATGAATACCCTCGTCATCCATTTCATAGTTATTGCGTTGCTCATCGGTTGCATTTAGCAAACGCTTATAATACAACAACGATTGAAACAAAGTACGACCATCATCAGTCAATCCATATATGCGGTTGTCTGCAAACCAAATCTTTGTTAGTATCATAATATCATATTTTATACGAGAAACAATACGTTGGATTTATATGTTCCCAAAATATTCTTTCCATTTTGAATTTGCTAATTCTTTATTTTCTTCTAAAACCCACTCAGCAACTTTAATATCTTTAGGTTTTATCCCTTTGTTTTCTATCAATTCTACCGAATCGGGGTTAATTACGAATTTAGCTCTTCCGTCGGCATTCTTAATATGAACGTGAATTGGTTCATGTTCACGAGAATCGAAGAAAAACTAATTCCAAACATTCTAAATATTTCAGGCATAACTTTCTTATTTTAAGAACGCCACAAATATAGGTAATAGATTTATTACCTACAAGTTTTTGAGTAATTACTTTTCAAACATAATCATTATTTTTTCGAAAATATTCTCATCAACGTGAATGCAGCCATACTGATTACTCAAAAAGTATGAGATATAGTATTGAAACAATAGATCTATTTCAAGCACATATCATTATATGAGGTGACTACGAGTCTATAGTCATCGCCTTGCAGCAGACTCTCGGCAAAGGTTATCACGACATTCTTTTCCTCTCCCGGCACGAGAGTGAAATAATTATCATCGATCAAAGCCGGAAGTATCTGTTGACCATCGGAAGCCTTTACCACTTTGAGGCGCACACCAAATGCCACCGATGCTGCCGAGCGCGAAAGCGACAATTTCGCTTGCACTTTAGCCGTACCACCCTCACGTTTCATTCGCGACGACACATTGATTTTCACTTTTGCGAGATTGTTTAATGCCGTGAAATCTGTTCTATTGTTGCCCCGCCAGTAATTATTTTCCGACACCACGTTTCCACAACTATCCTTTAGCGTCAGTCGCAAAAAATGCACGTCGCTAAGCCCTTCCGACGGCTTCACTCCACTCAGCACATCCATGCTCCACAACGAGTATCCATACCACCATCCGAGCTCTATTCCCAGCATCCTCACATAGCGAGCTTCAATCTCTTCGGCAAAAAGAATTTCTCTCAGTCCTTCGCTGCCATCTTCTATTTTA
>CAZWWS010000039.1:0-23927 GCA_964637445.1 uncultured Muribaculum sp. | reverse complement strand
AAGTTTCTACTAAGATTGGTATCATCGAGAACCTAATGGACAAGGTTGACAACTTGATTCTTTGCGGTGGTATGACCTACACTTTCGCTAAGGCACAAGGCGGTAAGATTGGTAAATCAATCTGCGAAGATGACAAATTGGATCTTGCTCTTGACATCATTAAGAAAGCGCAAGAAAAGGGCGTTAACTTGGTACTCGGTACTGACTGCGTAGCTGCTGATGACTTCAACAACGATGCAAATACTCAAATCGTATCAGCAATGGAAATTCCCGACGGTTGGGAAGGTCTTGATGCCGGTCCTGTAACCCAAAAGGCATTTGCGGATGTTATCAAGAATGCAAAGACTATCCTTTGGAATGGTCCTGCCGGTGTATTTGAGTTTGATAATTTCACTGCCGGTTCTCGCGCAATTGCTGATGCAATCGTTGAAGCCACCGAAAATGGTGCATTCTCACTCGTAGGTGGTGGTGACTCTGTTGCATGCGTAAACAAGTTCGGTCTTGCTGATAAAGTTTCTTATGTATCAACAGGTGGTGGTGCTCTTCTCGAAGCTATAGAAGGTAAAGTGCTTCCAGGTGTTGCCGCAATCAAAGGTTAATACATAATCTATATTATAAATAAGACTGACTAAAATTTAGTCGGTCTTATTTTATATTTAATCACAAGCAACCTCGACTACCCAAGATGATGTATATGGAATTAAATGACGACATGATATGTTGGATTGAGGCTCATCGCAATGATAATCCTACTCGATTAAGGCTTAAATATCATGGGCTTGAACACTCTGAGCTAATGATAATGCAAATAGAGTGTCGCAAACGTGCATCAAAGAAGTTACCCAAAATATTGCAAAACAATCGATTTATATTTCCAACAATTCTTTCTTCGGAACAATGCACTTCAGAAGCGTTAGCTGAGCGACATGCCGAATTTATCAGAGGCGAGTTCGTTTTGGATATGACTTGTGGTTTAGGTATCGATACATTCCATATTGCTAAAAATGTCCAAAAAGTAACTGCGATAGAGATTGCTCCAGAAGTAGCATTGGCTGCACAATATAACTCAACAACTTTGGGTTTAAACAATATAAATGTTATATGTGATGACTGCTCCAATTTTCTGCGAAGTACAACAGAGTTGTATGATACAATATTTATCGATCCGGCTCGTCGAGGTACCAACGGACAACGACTATTTGCATTATCAGAGTGTATGCCTAATGTCGTTGATTTGCTCCCAATAATAAAAAATAGGTGCAAAAGATTGGTTATAAAAGCCTCTCCAATGCTTGACATAACTCAAATAGTCAGAGAGCTAAACATCGTGTCAGAAATATATGCAATCGGTACACGGCAAGAATGTAAAGAGATTGTTGCCATTATTGATTTTGACCACGATATTAAGCCACTATCACCAATGGTTCATGCACTAACAATTGGAGCCGATAACGACAAAAACGATATAGTATTTACCCCTACTGAAGAGCAAGAGGCAGAAGCATCTTATAAACGCCCTGAAATAAGCATGATATTGCATGAGCCATATCCATCAGTAATGAAAGTGGCTCCATTGAAGTTAATTTCTCATCGCTACGAGATAGGCAAACTACACCCTAATACTCATCTATACCTATCATCCGATATAGTCAATGATTTTCCGGGGAATAAATATATTATTGAGCAAATAATCCCATTTAATTCACGAAACATTAAGAATGTAAAATGCGATTATCCCACAATAAATGTTGCCGTACGCAACTTCTGTATGTCGGCTGAAGATTTAAAAAAGAGACTAAAGATTAAAGATGGAGGAACAAAAAAATTGTTTGGAGTCACAACAACCAAGAATGAACGTATATTGATTATCGCATCTCCTTGTTAGTAGTGCTACTTTTCAAACATTCGAGCAATATTACGCTTGTCTTCTCGCTCTTTTATTGATTGTCGCTTGTCGTATTCTTTTTTACCTCGTCCTATACCAATGACAAGTTTAGCTAATCCTCTGTCATTTATAAATAGTCGCATAGGTACAATCGAATATCCACTCTCTTTCCCGCTTTTTTCTAATTTGGCAATCTCTTTTTTCTGTAATAATAATTTTCTATCTCTACGAGCCTCATGATTATTATACGTGCCATAAAAATATTCCGCAATATACATGTTTTTCACCCATACTTCACGATTGTTTACATAGCAAAAAGTATCAACCAAACTCGCTTTACCTAATCTGATTGATTTAATTTCCGTACCGGTAAGAACGATTCCGGCTGTAAATGTATCTGTTATATTATAATCGAACGTAGCTCGTTTATTCTTTATATTAATTTCCTTGAAGTTCATATTTATAATTACGGAATTATAGCGTTAAATATCCAACTGATAACATATGGAGGAACAATAAGGGCTGCAACGCCCAATATAGTAAACTCCAAAATCGAATCTTGTTTAACTCCAATATATCGAGTCCCTTTCCAAATTATTATCGCAGAATATAATGGTAGAAATTTCACAAATGCCAATTGGATTGGCAGACAATTTTCAATAGTACTATACGTCGCAAGTAATGCGATGTTATATATGATAAATGTATAATTTTTCTTATCATTTAGCTCTCCATCAATCATTTTATGGACGTATGTCGTAAATAGAATTCCAGCTAAATATAATGTCACAAAATATTTGACGAATGTAATAATCGATTGCTGAAGCAAATCAACTAATGTGTATTCGTTATTGTAAAAGTATCCAACAAATACAGAGAGAGCCGCTACACCTAATAGCGGATACAAACCTTCTGTGGTTAATTGTTTATAAGGCTTCCCAGAGTATGAGATATCCTCCCAACCCCTACCCGGAGAGACAAACAGCTGACACAAATATTTGAGAAAGTCTAACATTTTACATAATTTGGAATGACAAAGTTAATAAATATCGGAATAAAAGTACTAATTTTGCAGTCGTAAAATCAATTTTCAAACAACTAAATTACATGTTAAAGACTATTCTTTCAATATCAGGACGCCCCGGGCTTTACAAGTTGGTTAGCCAAGGGAAGAATATGCTAATAGTAGAAGCCATTGCAACAGGCAAAAGGGCACCGGCCTATGCTCACGATAAAGTTATATCACTCGGTGATATTGCTATTTACACCACCGAGGATGATATTCCATTGGTAGATGTATTCGCAGCAATAAAGAGCAACAACAACGGGAAACAGGTTGACGTAAAGGCTTTAGGCGACGACAACAAGGTGAGAGCCTATTTCAAGGAAGTACTCCCCTCTTTCGATGAAGAACGAGTTTACACTAATGACATAAAGAAAGTGTTTAATTGGTACAATCTTCTTGTATCGGCCGGACTTGACGATTTCAGGTCTAACGACAACGAGCCAAGTGAAGAAGAGACAACTGCTGAATAATCAATCTAAGAATAGAATAAGAAACGCGGATAAAAGGTGTCGATACCTTTTGCCCGCGTTTTTTGGATGTGTTTAGTTCATAGATCACATAAGACTGTACTTTCTTGAGATTGCTTATATCTTATCGAATCTTTCTGTATATAGAATTTTATCACTGAATATAGCATCTCTTGCATAGGCGACAAAGTATGACACAAATCTGCACCTAAAATCATCTCTGACGCAAGAGCTTGTGCTATCGCATTACGTTCTTCAACCGGTAAAGCATTTATTGTATTAATAACATGCAAACTTATTACTATTGATTTATCCATGATGAGGTAGAGTTATTTGTTTGTTTTCACGTTACAAATATACACACATACATGGGCAACAATTCGCAGTTCACCACGTTAAATAGTCTTAATTTATCAGCTTCTATATTGTTGAAGTAACGGAACAGGAAACTTACTAAATAACGTTTGCACGGCATCAGCAATGCCTGACAGATTCCTAAATTGACTTTGACCATTATCGATAATAGCAGCTACAGATGCCGAATAAAGCGGTAGCTTTTTATCTATATTTATAATGTCCATAGTAAGTACACCCTCTTTGTATATTCCGGTTATCACACGAGCATTAGCATAATATGAATTCCAATAATAATTGCGCGGATACATAAAATATCTATGATAGCCCGGAGGTGGAGGAATGCCGGGCCCCGGTGCATACGAAGGCACGAAATAGCCCGGAGGCAATGCCGGTTCGGTAGCAATCTCACGATGAATCGTAAGTCCTATATTTATTAATAGTGGCGAATCTTCCTTTTCAACAAACCCTCTCTCTATCATTTGTTCACGGATAGCAGCCGCAATATTATAGTATGTTACCATTTGCATTCCGGGAGGAAGTTTTCCCTCATCAGGAGTAACAATGCGAAACGTGCTATATGCACTAAGGTCAGCATCATTGTATGTTTCACTATTAACGAGAGTGTATGGACTACAACTGAGCATCAGACATGAAATTGCAACGATAAAAAACGACTTTTTCATAATAATGAGTTTATTTATTCTATCAATAACAACATCAAACACGAACCATTTGTTCTGACCAACTCAACTTAATCAACAAATACTTTTTTCGATTTTTTGGACGACTTTTTTTGATGTTTGGTTGTGAAGGTTGTGAAGAAATATTAACTTTGTAGTCCGTATGAAAACAGGTTTTGATAACGATAAGTATCTAAAGATACAATCCGAACATATTAAGAAGCGCATAGCTCAGTTTGGAGATAAATTGTACCTCGAATTTGGAGGTAAACTTTTTGATGACTATCATGCAAGTCGTGTGTTACCGGGCTTTATGCCTGATAGCAAGTTGCATATGCTCATGCAATTACGAGAATATGCAGAGGTGGTGATGGTCATTAGTGCCATCGATATCGAAAAAAACAAGATGCGTGGCGACCTTGGCATTACCTACGATGAAGATGTGCTCCGTCTGCGTGGCGAATTTGAAAAAGTGGGTTTATATGTAGGTGGCGTAGTCATTACCCATTACAACGGACAATCAAGCGCCGATGCCTATCGTAAACGATTAGAGCGATTGGACATTAAGGTATATTACCATTATACTATTGATGGTTATCCCAACAACGTAGCTCTAATTGACTCGGATGAAGGATTCGGTAAGAACGATTATGTAGAGACACATCGTCCGCTTGTTGTTGTAACTGCTCCAGGTCCGGGAAGTGGCAAGATGGCAGTATGCTTAAGCCAATTATATCACGAAAACAAACGAGGGATAAAAGCCGGATATGCTAAGTTTGAAACGTTTCCGGTGTGGAATCTGCCACTGAAACATCCGGTAAATATGGCGTATGAGGCGGCAACGGCCGATCTTAACGATGTAAATATGATTGACCCGTTCCACCTTGAAGCTTATGGGGATATTGCAGTCAATTATAATCGAGACATCGAGATATTCCCGGTGCTAAATGCCCTATTCGAAGGTATTTATGGCGAAAGTCCATACAAATCCCCTACCGACATGGGTGTAAACATGATTGGGTTCTGCATGAGCGATGAAGACGTTTGTCGTAAAGCGGCTCATGAAGAAATCATACGTAGATACTACTATGCTCTATGTGATTTAGCTTCAAAAGGGAATAATGAGAATGAAGTGAACAAAATTGCACTCATTCTAAAACAAGCAAAACTAACCACCGATTTCCGTCGCACAACTGTTGCCGCACACGAACGTCGTGAAAAATCCGGAGTACCCTCTGCCGCTATTGAACTTCATGATGGCACAATAATCACATCGCGCACAAGCGATCTTCTTGGACCAAGCGCAGCACTCATCCTTAATGCGATCAAGCACCTTGCTGATATAGATCACGAAGTAAAACTTATCCCACAAGAAATGATTGCTCCGATTCAAAAAATGAAAGTCGAATATCTTCATGGCAATAATCCTCGCCTTCATACTGACGAGGTATTGGTAGCATTGGCTATGCTTAGCAACAACGATGAGAGATGCCGTTGCGCACTTGAACAATTGCCAAAATTGAACGGATGTCAAGTTCACTCTACAGTAATGCTCAGCGAGGTAGATCGCAAAATATTCAAGAAACTCGGAGTTGGACTGACTTGCGACCCAATGAGAAAAGTATAGTCATATCCCTCAAAAATTAAAAGCCGAAACGCAAAATCGCATTTCGGCTTTTATTATTCAATCAACATTTTCAAGGATATCTCTTAATTTCGCTATTTTGGCCTCTGTTTCATGCCATTCGCATTTGGCATCTGACTGCGCCGTTATGCCCCCTCCCCCATAAATGCAATAATCATTTTTATCGAAATGGACGCAACGCAAATTTACATATGCAAAAAATCCTTCTGAATCACGAATAGCGACATATCCACCATAACAATAGCGTGGATGAGATTCAAATTTGGCAATGTCGTTCAGCGCATTTTCCATCGGATAACCTGCCAATGCCGGGGTGGGACTTAGCAGATTTGCGACTTCATACAAATTCTCTGATGTATATTTACATTCTATTCGATTGCACAGATGCTCGATATTGCCATACAATAAATTCTCCGGCATCTTAACTTCTGAATTTATACCGATTGAGGCTAATGAATCCACAATATAGCTTGTCACAATATCATGCTCCTCAATATTTTTGGAGTCCCATTTTTCTGAAGATAGACTTATATCCCGTGTCCCGGCAAGCGACATCGTAGTGAATATAGAGGAGGCATCTTCCTTATTCAATAATATTTCAGGTGTTGCAGCCAACCAAAATCCGGTTTCGGGAATATAGTAAGCAAATCTAAATGCAGACGGGAACGAGCAAAAATACTTATCGATAACATCGCTCCAACTTTTATCATATCTACCGGCTACAACTTTAGAGAAGACCGTTTTTCCGCCGTAAACTTTAAGGTTAGCAATAATTTTCTCTACATTTATCAAATAATCAGCCTTAATTGTGCTTTGTTTATGTGGAGATAATTGAGGCAGATCTTTAATAACGCCCGGAAGTTTCAATGTCGCTTCAATATCACATTCTTTATCAATAAAGAATGGTTCAGACATTGTACTAAACAGATTAATAGCAAAACCTTGCCTTTTGTCGTCAGTAGTTTTCTGCCCAATCGGACGAGATGGATTTGAAAAAAATATGGTTTCAGATAAATTTGGCTTTGAATATATCACAAACGGAATATATTCTCTTATACACTTATCTATACCTCTTTTTATTCTGTCAGAAAACATCTTATTTAGCGACTTCTGCGATTAAGTCAAAAGGCAGAGCTTGTATAATTGTAACATTATAGAACGACCCTTTCTCCAATTTTGAGTCTTTTTTTATGAGAACCTCTTGGTCTACTTCCGGAGAATCCCACTCAGTACGTGCCACATAATATTCATCTTCCTCTCGATCAACTATAACCCGCAAAGTTTTTCCAATTTTTGAATCATTACATTCAAGAGATATTTTTTCTTGAATCTTCATTAATTCATCAAGTCGAGAGCGTTTAGTCTCAGATGGAATATCATCGTCAAAATGCTGAGCCCCATAAGTATCCTCTTCTTCACAATAGGCAAAAGCACCCATTCTTTCAAATCGTTGTTCTTTTACAAACGCTTTCAATTCTTCGAACTCAGCGTCTCCCTCTCCGGGATAGCCCACCATAAGGGTAGTCCGAATATGTATACCTGGGACTTTACTGCGAATCTCTGACAACAATGCTTCAGTTTCGGCTTTACTGATATGGCGACGCATATTATTTAGGACGACATCGGATGAATGCTGCAAAGCAATATCAAGATACTTGCATACATTCTTTTTTCGTGCCATTACATCTAATATATCCAATGGGAACTGGGCAGGATAAGCATAATGCAGACGTATCCACTCCACACCATCGATATCCGACATTCTATCGACCAATTCAGCCAATCTCATCTCACCATATATATCAACACCATAGCTTGAAAGGTCTTGAGCTATGACATTAAACTCTTTAACTCCGCGAGCTACAAGAGATTTCACCTCCGATAAGATTTCCTCAATTGGGCGAGAAGTGTATCGTCCTGTGATAATCGGAATAGCACAAAATGCACAAAAACGATTGCACCCCTCAGCAATCTTAATATACGCATAATGAGATGGTGTAGTTATTACTCTATCATAGGTCGCAACCGCAGGAAATCTGTTTGATAAATCACTAACAAGTTGAGTCCAATTAAATTTGCCATACCAACCATCAACCTCCGGAATTTCTGCAGGCAATTCTTTCTCATATCTTTGGGATAAACATCCCATTACATATAACGCGGATATTTTTCCTCCCTTTTTGGCATTGGCATATTCCAGAATAGTATTGATTGATTCTTCCTTGGCATCACCAATAAAGCCACAAGTATTTATGACAACAATGTCTCCTCGACCGGTTTTGGCTTCATGAGAGGCATCAAACCCGACTTGCTCAAACATATTTAGGATTCGCTCAGAGTCAACTAAATTTTTTGAGCAACCTAACGTAATAACATTTATACGCCTACGAGCCATATATTATTTATCTCCAAAAAGAGATTGCACAAATTCATTTTTATGGAAGACTTGCAGATCTTCTATTCCTTCACCAAGTCCGATATATTTTACAGGAATTTTGAATTGGTCACTTATACCAATGACTACCCCACCTTTCGCTGTACCATCAAGCTTCGTTATAGCCAATTCATTGACCTTGGTTGCAGCAACAAATTGTTTTGCCTGCTCAAATGCATTCTGTCCGGTAGAACCATCCAGAACCAAAAGAACCTCATGAGGAGCATCCGGAACGACCTTTTGCATTACATTTTTTATTTTGGTAAGTTCGTCCATCAAACCCTTCTTGTTGTGCAAGCGACCAGCTGTATCGATAATTACGACATCAATATCATTTGCCACTGCCGATGATAATGTGTCGTATGCAACAGCAGCCGGATCAGAGCCCAGTTTTTGCTTTATGACAGGCACATCAGCTCGCTCGCCCCATATATCAAGTTGCTCTACTGCTGCCGCTCTAAAAGTATCAGCAGCCCCCAGCATAACCTTATTTCCGGCTTTTTTAAATTGATAAGCCAATTTACCTATAGTGGTAGTCTTGCCAACACCATTCACACCAACTACCATTATCACATGAGGTTTATGTGAGGTCGGGACAGTAAAGTCATCTAAAGAGGACTCATTGTTATTCTCAGCCAAAAGCTCCGATATTTCTTCACATAACAATTGGTTTAGCTCAGACGAATTTACATACTTATCACGGGCAACACGTTTCTCTATGCGCTCTATTATACGAAGAGTCGTTTCAACACCGACATCAGATGTTATAAACACCTCTTCTAAATTATCAAGAATTTCATCATCAATTTTAGACTTACCGGCAATAGCACGAGCAAGTTTGGAAAACACGCCTTGCTTTGTACGTTCCAAACCTTTATCTAATGTTTCCTTTTTCTCCTTTGAAAAAAACTTATTAAAGAATCCCATTTATCAATCAGTTATATTTACTGCAAAAATAGCAAAAAAACTTAAAATAACACTTATTTGATTGTGAGAAAAAAATATAGGGAACAATATAACATAGATAAAGTTCCCTATATATTTAGTTATTTAGAGCTATTAAGCCTTAGTAAGAGCCGCAATACTTTCTTGAAGTGCGCGAATCTTTGTCTCTGCGTCCGATTGTTTTTTACGTTCAATCTCAACTACGGCCGCCGGAGCATTATTAACAAATCGCTCATTCGATAGCTTCTTTTGCACCGTAGCAAGAAAGCCTTGATAGTAAACGAGATCTTTGTTTAGCTTCTCCAACTCTTGCTCCACGTTAATACTATTGGTCAAAGGTACATTGAATTCAGTAGTACCTACCATAAATGAAGCAGCTGCAGCATCCTTCTCGGCATTAGCGTTAATGGCATTCAAATTCGCAATTTTGATAATAACCGAATCCTCTGTCGCATCATGATCCCCAATAACATTCAGAGTCAATGTTTCTTTATTGGGAATATTTTTTGATGCGCGCACACCACGTACTCCAATTATTATTTCTTTAGCGCGTTCCATTGCTTCAAGGGTTGTTATATCTATCGCATCTGAAGCTCCGGGGATTTGCGCATACATTATCGATTCGCCATCCTTGCGGTCATCAAGCGACTGCCACAACTCTTCGGTTATAAACGGCATAAAAGGATGGAGCAAACGTAATAATGCATCAAAATAGCCTAATGTAGCTTGGTACGTCGCACTATCAATAGGTGAACCATACGCAGGTTTCACCATTTCAAGATACCATGAAGAGAACTCATCCCAGAAGAGTTTGTAGACTTCCATCAATGCTTCTGAAAGACGGAATTTAGAGAACAAATCCGCAACTTCAGCAAGAGTTTCATCAAGCTTTGCTTGGAACCACTTAGTCGCAAGTGAGGCATATTCAGGTTGGGGAATGTCGGCAGTTTCCCATCCTTTGACAAGACGGAATGCATTCCATATCTTATTACAGAAGTTACGCCCTTGCTCACATAGTTTATCATCATAAAGGATGTCGTTGCCGGCCGGAGCAGACAAAAGCATACCCATACGCACTCCATCGGCCCCAAAGCGCTCCATCAATTCTATAGGATCAGGAGAGTTACCTAAAGACTTGCTCATTTTACGACCAATCTTATCGCGAACGATACCTGTAAAATAAACATTCTTGAAAGGCATCTTTCCTACATATTCATATCCGGCCATAATCATGCGCGCAACCCAGAAGAAGATAATATCCGGTCCGGTAACAAGATTACCGGTTGGATAATAGTAATTGATCTCATCGTTGCCGGGATTGGTTATACCATCGAATAATGATATTGGCCATAGCCATGATGAGAACCAAGTATCAAGTGCGCCCTCATCTTGACGAAGATCTTCAATGGTCAAGTTATCGTTACCGGTTTTAGCCTTTGCTAATTCAAGAGCGGCTTCAGCAGTTTCAGCTACAACAAATTGAGCATCTTCACCCTCTTTTGCTTCTCCGATGTAATAGGCGGGAATACGATGTCCCCACCACAACTGACGACTTATACACCAATCTTGGATGTTTTCAAGCCAATTGCGATAAGTCGACTTATATTTGGCCGGGAAGAACTTTATTTCATCGTTCATCACAGGCGGGAGAGCGATTTCAGCGAAATGCTTCATATCAATAAACCATTGCAACGACAAGCGCGGCTCAATGGGGACATGAGTACGTTCTGAGCAACCGACCTTATTAGTGTAGTCCTCCACCTTTTCCATCAGACCGGCGTCAGCCAAGTCTTTTGAAATTTGTTCACGCACATCAAAACGATCCATACCAACATATAAGCCGGATGATTCGTTTACTGTGCCATCACCATTGAATATGTCAATCGTCTCAAGGTTATGCTTTTTGCCAAGCATATAGTCATTGGGGTCGTGCGCAGGTGTCACTTTCAAGCATCCTGTACCAAACTCAACTTCCACATATCGGTCTTCAATTACCGGAATCACACGATTTACAAGAGGAACAATCACCTTTTTGCCCTTCAACCATTGATTTTTGGGATCTTTGGGATTGATACACATAGCAGTATCACCCATTATAGTTTCGGGACGAGTCGTAGCGACTACAGCATAACGACGACCATCGGCACCACGATGTACAACTTCTTCTTCATTTCCTGTTTCGCCTGTACCATCATCTTCAGCCACATAATACTTCAAGTAATATAGTTTCGACTGCTCCTCCTGATAGTACACTTCATCATCACTTAGTGCGGTTTGGTTTTTGGGATCCCAATGCACCATGCGAAGGCCGCGGTAAATAAGGCCTTTATTATAAAGGTCTACGAATACTTTGATGACACTCTCAGAGCGTTTTTCGTCCATCGTGAATGCAGTACGACTCCAATCGCACGACGCACCAAGTTTCTTGAGCTGTTCCAAAATAATACCCCCATGGGTATGAGTCCAATCCCAAGCATGTTTCAAAAACTCATTGCGAGTCAAATCCGTTTTTTTAATACCTTCTTTTGCCAACTTGGCTACAACTTTAGTTTCTGTGGCAATTGAGGCGTGGTCAGTACCAGGTACCCACAGCGCATTTTTACCCTCCATGCGAGCGCGACGGATAAGAATGTCTTGAATTGTATTATTGAGCATGTGTCCCATGTGGAGCACACCTGTTACGTTTGGCGGAGGAATCACTATAGTATAAGGCTCTCGCTCATCGGGAACAGACTTAAACAAATCATGCTCCATCCAATAGCTATACCATTTATCTTCAACCTCAGCCGGATTGTATTTAGTAGCTAACTCGTTCATCTTGATTGGTTTTATTAAAATTTCCGACAAAATTAGCAAAAATAGTCCATATAAACGACTTATTTAATACTAAAAATCAATTGTAAGACGGACATTGAGTTGTCGGCGCGTTAAATAATTAGGAACGGCGTATTGAATATCATTCACGTCTGTCACCCAATAATAACTGCTCACATTGGATATATCCAACAAATTAAATACATCGACTCCTAACCATATACTTTTGAAATGTCGCCAAAATCCATCACGACTTTCGCCATCTTTAAGAGGGGTAAGCAACCCATAGGATAAACCGACATCAACACGCTTATAAGCCGGCGCTCGGAAATAACCTTGGTCGCGGGTAGTGTGTGGTGCAGTCGTGGGCAATCCGTCCGAAAATATTCCGCGTAATGAGAACTTAAGTTTCGGAAACTTAGGGAAATAATCAGTAAAATATAAAGCAAAACTATATCGTTGGTCTGTAGGACGAGGCACATTCACTCCATTAAGAGTTTCCTGTGTTTTCATCAATGAAAAACTTATCCAAGAGTCAGTTCCCGGCACAAACTGTCCGAACAATTTAAGGTCAAGTCCTGCAGTAAATCCTTTTGATTGATTTATTCCGGAATATACAATTTTCAGATTATCAATTTCGTATGGGATAAGATTGCATAACGCTTTATAATAAGCCTCTGCCGTCAACTTAAACGGACGGTCCATCGCGCGAAATGTATAGTCCGACCCCAATATTAAATGAAAGCTTCGTTGAGATTTAATATTCTCATTCAGCACAATAGTCTGATTATTGTTTGTGCCATCTACCGGCATTCGGTATTCCTTATAAAATGGTGATTGATAATACAATCCTGTAGCAAAACGGAACGCCCAATGAGAGTTTGATTCAGGGACAAATCCCACATTTACACGAGGGCTTACCAATAGTTCTTTGTTGAAATCCCAGTATGACAAACGCACACCGGCATTAAGTGATAGCAACCCCTTTGATGTATTCACTTTATAAGTATCTTGAACGAATGCAGCAAAACGATTTGTAGAAATATCCTGTCGAGAAGTCAACGTATAAATCATTTGAACCTGCTGTCCGTTTGATGGCAAAGTATATCCGGCTGAATCACGCATTTCCCACTCTCTGGTGCGATCATATATGTTTTCATGATTAAAGTTCACTCCATAGGTTATATTATGGCGTTGGATTGCCGTATTACCCTTTAACGCAAGAGCGAATACCGATGCTTTAAGTCTGTTGCGCGCATGTTCATGATAACGTCCCACGCCCAACTCTCCGCCAATTGACTCTCCCGATTCGCCGCCGGTAGTACCTGCTTGGTCAAGCCAATATTCGCCTGAAATATCATACGACACGAGTTCGTTTGTCAAATAACCGGAGGCGAGGAATGTAAAATCCGTGGTTTTAGAATGTCGATAATTTAATGACAAAGCGCCAAAATAAGTTTCAAACTTATCTTTTTCCATGCCATCAAAATAGACCTTAAACTGCTTTGCGTCAGTTGATGTACCAAAATTAGTGGTACGACTTTCAGGAATAAACTTATAATTATTTATTGAAATATTCCCCAGAAAAGACAACTTCCATTTTGGAGACAATCGATATATCAAATGTGTTTGATAGTCAAAATACTTAGGATCGTACTCCCCTTTCTCCTCCATCGAGCTCAACAACGATGCATTACTCTTATATCTTACGCCGTGCAACTGCGAGAACTTTTTCGAGCCTTGCCCTATTGCAATACTACCACCCATCAGACTTGCCGACACAGAGCCTTCGAATGCCTCAGGCTCGCGATAAGTAATATCCAACACACTCGACATCTTATCGCCGTATTCGGCCGTAAACCCCCCGGTCGAAAAACCCACAGCGTCAACCATATCGGGATTAATAATACTAAGTCCCTCTTGCTGCCCCGAACTGATAAGTTGAGGTCGGTAGACCTCAATACCATTGATATAGACAGAGTTTTCATCATACGTACCGCCACGAACCGAATACTGCGATGACATTTCATTGCTTGAATTTACGCCGGCCATTGTGGTCAAAAGCGACTCTACACTCCCCCCCGACACGTCGGGAGCTAACATATAAGCATCAGCATCAATTTTCTGAATTGAACCGGTTTGTTTGCGATATTCAGCCACTTCCACCTCTTGAAGCTCTTTTGACGTGCGTTGCATGCGCATATTTAATGTAACATCTCCTTTGGCATTAAACAGTTTACGTTTTTCTTCGCGATAGCCAATACACGTAAACACGACTTCGATTGTATCTTGCTCCGCAACAGATAGCGAGTAACCTCCATCGAGACCGGTATTAGTGCCGACAGCAGTACCGGCTATACGAACCGTAGCAAACTCCAAAGGCTCATTATCTGTATCAATAACTTTACCATGCAATTTTACATCGGCAAAAACAGTCGATATCGAACATATCGACAATAAGCATAATATATAATATCGTTTCAAATTCATCTATCAATAAAATTGGACCTAATAAGAGTAACGAAAAAAAAGCGTATTAATTATATCTATATCGTATTTCCGCTCATTTTGCCTAATTTTGCCCAAAATACATCAAAATACCAAATTTATTCATTAAATTTGCATCAAACTAATCTCGTAGAGCACGTCACTACGAGCAAAAAATGCGAAATACAACGGAAAATCCCGGACGGGAACCAAACTCGCAAATCACTCATCACCAGTGGATTACCCATTTTGGTGTCCCCAAATATTGCTTTCGATTAAAGCACTGAATGGCAACAACTCCTGACAAATATTGGTATGCAATAAGAGTGACCTACAATCGAGGAATGATTGTAAAGCGCGATCTTGATGCCAAACACATCGAATGTTTCTTGCCGATGAAGTATGTGGTGGAGATGAGAGGCGAGCGCAAAATCAAAGTGCTGCGACCGGCAATCAACAATCTGATCTTTATATTTGCTACCGCCGAGCAAATGAAAGAATATAAAGAAACTTCAGCACTCCCGATTCGCTATATAATGAATCATGAAACGCATAAACCATTGGTTGTGCCCACCAAGCAAATGCAAGATTTTATTGCTGTGGCCGGAACGCTCGACGAGCAAGTGTTGTATCTCGAACCGGATCTCAGTTCATTTACCAAAGGCGACCGAGTGAGAGTGACCGGCGGAGTATTTGAAGGTGCAGAGGGGCATTTCCTGCGCATACGAGGCGACCGCAGAGTCGTAGTGTGCATTCCCGGAGTAGTCGCAGTGGCTACAGCATTCATTCATCCATCCTTAGTAGAAAAAATTTCTCAATAAAATATGAAAATAGCAATTGTAGGTACCGGATATGTAGGACTTGTTTCCGGTGCATGTTTTGCCGAAATAGGCAACGATGTGGTTTGTGTAGACATCGATGCGCGCAAGATTCAAAATCTCCAAGACGGCATTGTACCCATTTATGAGCCGGGGCTTGACGATTTGGTCACACGAAACATGAATGAAAATCGTCTGCACTTCACTACCGATTTGACTTCGTGCCTTGACGATGTAGAAGTAGTGTTCAGCGCCGTAGGTACTCCTCCCGACGAAGACGGAAGTGCCGACTTGAAGTATGTGCTTGAAGTGGCGCGCACATTTGGGCAAAACATCAACAAATATGCTATTTTGGTTACTAAAAGTACTGTTCCGGTTGGGACTTCCAAGAAGCTCAAAGCCGTAATCGACGAAGAATTGGCTAAACGCGGTGTAGACATACCCTACGAAGTGGCATCAAACCCTGAATTTCTCAAAGAGGGAGCTGCGATCAACGACTTCATGTCGCCCGACCGCGTGGTTATAGGCATCGAGAGCGACCGTGCCCGCAAAGTTATGGAGCGATTGTATCGGCCGTTCTTGCTTAACAATTTCCGCGTGATATTCATGGATATAGCTTCGGCCGAGATGACAAAATATGCTGCAAACTCAATGCTCGCAACCCGCATATCGTTTATGAACGACATCGCCAATCTTTGTGAACTTGTAGGAGCCGATGTGAACATGGTGCGCAAAGGCATCGGAACAGACGCGCGCATCGGTAATAAATTTCTCTATGCAGGCTGCGGATATGGCGGATCTTGCTTCCCCAAGGACGTAAAAGCATTGATCCACACCGGCAAAGAATATGGCTACGATATGCGTATCATTGAAGCCGTCGAGGCGGTGAACAATGCACAGAAATCTATCGTATATCGCAAGTTGCGCTCGGCGCTCGGCGACCTACAAGGCAAACGCATAGCCATCTGGGGGCTTGCATTCAAGCCGGAGACCGACGACATGCGCGAAGCGCCGGCATTGGTGGTCATCGACAACCTGCTCGCCGACGGCGCAGAGATAGTGGTCTACGACCCGGTGGCAATCCCAGAAGCAAAACGTCGCATAGGAGACCGGATCACCTATGCTCGCGATATGTATGACGCAGTGATCGATGCCGATGCACTGCTGATGTTCACCGAGTGGAAGCAATTTCGCGCTCCATCGTGGAGCATCATCCACAAAGTGATGCGGGGCAACACAATAGTCGATGGTCGCAACATCTACGACCCGGCAGAACTTGCCGAAGAGGGATTCACATATCACTGTATAGGTCGATAACAATCAACAGAATGCACCGCTCCCCATTCGTTTCAATCATTATCACGGCTTACAACAAGCAATCGAGTATCGACCGCTGCATTACCTCGGCTATCGACCAAAGCTATCGAAATCTCGAAATAATCGTGGTGGATGATTGCAGCACAGATGGCACGTTGGAACGAATCAAGGCACACTCTTTCGAAATAAAAATCATCGCCAACACCGAGAATATCGGTCACTCGGCATCGCGCCTCGTGGGACTGAAGCATTGCTCCGGCGAATACATCACATATCTCGATGGCGATGACTATCTCGACCGCCGAGCCATCGAAACAGCAATGCGTGAAACGGCCGACGTGGTGCAGATGGAGATTAAATATCGATTCACGCGGTGGAACATTCCCTTGCCGTATCCCAATTATTATTACACCAAGGTGGCACTTGAGGCAAATCTCTACAACGAACGAGTGTTTCCGGTGAGTTGTTGGGGCAAATTGTATCGTCGACAGCTGCTCGAAAACGCCAAACTCATCGACTACGACGGCTTTTGGGGCGAAGATCGCTTGCTGAATCTCGCCATATTCGAGCAAAAGCCTACCATTGCGCTTGCATTTGGTGCGATTTACAACTACAGCTATGGTGGAGAGTCAACAAAAACCACACTTGAATCCTACAGCGAATATGCCAAAGTGAGCAAACTTAAGCATCAATGGGCTGAGGCACGAGGTCTCGACACCAAGCCGATAGAGGAGGAGTTGCAACGGCTGCGCGACTATCACATCAGCCGGCTCATCTTGTCGGGCAAATACTCAAAGGAGCAAATCATGGCACATATCCGAAGCATCGTCGACACCCCCGCCCAAGCCACCAAGCTATATCGCCGCAACCTCCCCTCTCTCTTCCAACGTCTAACCTACCAAATCGAACGACTACTGCAATGGCTGAATTAGAAGAATCTCAATCGCCAAGTTCTCGCCGCATCGCGAAAAACGCTCTGATGCTCTACATCAGAATGTTTTTGTCGATGATAGTCGGTCTATACACCTCGCGAGTTGTACTTAACACACTCGGCGTAGAAGACTATGGTATATACGGAGTGGTAGGAGGCATTGTAGCTATGATGGGATTTCTCAATGCCTCAATGAGCGGAGCGACATCAAGATTTATCACTTTCGAACTCGGCAAAGGCAACCAACAGCGCCTTAACGACACATTCAGCTCGGCAATGATAGTCCATATTGGCATCGCCATCGTAGTGCTCATTGTAGCTGAGACCGCTGGATTATGGTTTCTCGAGAACAAGCTCGTCATTCCCGATGGCAGAATGGAAGCGGCTCATTGGGTCTATCAACTATCAATAGCATCAGCTATGCTTGGTATTACTCAAGTACCTTACAATGCTTGCATCATAGCCCATGAGCGAATGGGCGTATATGCCTATATTGAAATACTTAATGTGACACTTAAGTTATTGATTGTATATCTACTGACAATCGGCGACTTCGACAAGCTCAAACTATATGCCGTGTTGACATTTATCGTATCGATAATCGTATTGATGACCACCCGCATCTATAGTATGCGAAAGTTCAGTGAATGCCATTTTCATTGGGTATGGAAGAAAGAAATTCTCCGTCCACTACTCTCATTCTCCGGTTGGGATCTGTATGGGAATATGTGTGTCACGGCACGTCAACAAGGCACAAACTTCCTTATCAATATGTTTTTTGGAGTAGCACTAAATGCAGCAAGTTCAATCGCCACTACAGTAAGCGGCATTGTTACCGGATTAAGCGGAAATATAGTCCAAGCATTCAGACCTCAAATCATAAAGCAATATGCAGCCAATAATATAGAACAAATGCAACGATTAATGATTGATGCCATCACATGCGTGATATTATTTATTGGTTGCATTTCAATTCCAATTATTTTCGAGGCAAACTATTTACTTAAATTGTGGTTAGGAATAGCTCCACCATATGCGTCTATATTTTGTCAACTAATACTGCTTTACTACATTATTGATACTAATAATAAAATAATAAACATTGCAATTCATGCCACTGGAAAAATTATTGCACTTAGTTTTTTTTCAGGTACAATTTTTTTACTTTGTATCCCATTTATTTATTTAATGTATTTTCAAAATAATAATGTATATTGGGCATATATTATACAAGTGTTCTCTGCGCCGATAATCGTTAGTATAGGAATTTCCATATTAAAATATCATATCCCTACAATCTCTATTCTTTCTTATCTCAAAAGAATAATCATTTGCTTTTTAGTTTTGGTCATTGACGCAATTGTAATTTATTTTATAGATAAGTTATTAGACGAATCGATCTTACGTCTATGTATAGTTGCCGTTTTGTCATTAATCGTTATATGCTTAATTGCATATATATTTTTCATAGACAAAAATAGCCGGTTTTTAATTAAAACTCGTATTTTTTCTACCTTTTTTAACTGTAAATAATATAATAAATGAGTTTAATTCAAGACATCAAACTTTGGTTAATAGTTCAACGATACAAATGGTGTATCTGGAAAGATTATAAGAAACGTAAATTTCTAAACGACCTTCAAATAATGGATTCCGATGCTACGATTAATTATATTATAAAAAATAATTGTTCTATTAGTCGCTATGGGGATGGTGAGTTTGCTGTTATGGCAGGTGGCTATAATAAATTTCAACGACCGAATGATTATTTAGCAAATCGGTTAATAGAAGTAATAAACTCCCCTCTACCGAACATTCTAATATGTATACCATATACTTTTAAAACGACAAAACATTTAACAATACAATCATCATTGTTTATATCAGAATTCATCTATAATAATATCTCAAATTGGTGTATTCCACATATAAAAACGAATATCGTTTATGGCGATAGTATGTTTACTCGATTTTATATGTCGCGTAAGGATAAAACATCAACCACAATGTATCGGTATCTTAATCAATTAAAAAAGATTTGGGAAGCTAAAGATATTCTTATTGTAGAGGGAAAATATTCCCGATTAGGTTATAACAATGACCTATTTTGCAATGCAAAAAGTATTTCTCGAATATTATGTCCACCTCAAAATGCAGTTGATAAATATGATGAAATATTAGCAACAACAATTACATATGCACCTAATAAATTAATCCTTCTTGCATTGGGAATGGCAGCAACAATATTATCATATGATTTATGCAAAAAGGGATTTCAAGCAATTGATATTGGGCATATTGACATTGAATACGAATGGTATTTAAAGAGAGCGAAAACAAAAATACCAATTAACAACAAAATTGTAAATGAGGTCGCAATTGAACAGAATTATATGAATAAATCTATTAATATTGATAACAACTACAGTTCATCAATAATAACTATAATAGAATAACACTTTTATCTTGATCATCCATCCACAAAACATTTATAAAATCAAACATAACCCAAATCTCATTAAATCGCGTATGATTAATATTTCATTCATAACACCAGCTTATAACGCAGAGAGCTACATATCCGATATGATTAACTCTATTATTAGTCAAAGCATTGAATCATGGGAACTTATAATTATTGACGATTGTTCATGTGACAATACAAAAACAATATGTATGAATTTTGCTAAGATAGATACGCGAATAAAATACAGAACAAACAAATCGAACTTAGGAGCTGCGGAATCTCGGAATCTCGGAATTAAGACAGCTCTCGGAAAATATCTTGCATTTGTTGATGCAGATGATACAATACAAAAAGATTTTGCTGAGAAATTATTAGAAACTGCAAATAGAACAAACGCAGATATAATTTGGTGTAATTACTCCGAGATACATCCTAACGGAAACATAATCAAGCAGAACCATAATTTGGGACAAGAGTTAACAAGAACTCAGAGTATTGAAACTTTTTACAATTCAACAATCGGAATTGGATCTATGTGTAATAAATTATATCGATCTGATTTTGTTCATGAAAATTCATTAAAACTCAACGAATACAAAATTCATGGAGAAGATTGGGATTTTAATCTTAGAGCATTTCAAATTGCAAATAAAGTAGTAACGATTAACGATAATTTGTATAATTACATTCGACGTGAAGGCTCAACAATAGCAATATATCGCACTAATGACATTTTCAGTTCTATAATAAGCTGGAATACGCTATTAAAAATAGCTCCAGATTTCAATATAGATATAACTCAAACCAATTTTTGGGGCAACGTTATGTACAATATTATATACGATATTTCAAGAGCTATCACATATGAACCTAATCTTTCAACAAAACTAAAAAAGTTATTATCCGAAAATATAATTCAGGAAGCATTTTCGATTGGCGACACTCGTTATTTAACTAAAGTGCAACATATATTATATTTGCTTATCTCAAAACGCTATATACATACAGCTGTTTTGTTATTTAGAGCCAAAACATTTGTACGGAATTTACTAACGATATAATTCTACATGAAGTTTTCATATGTTGTTGGGGCTTTCAATGTTGCGAAATTTTTTGAAGATGGTATAAATCAAATTTTGCAACAAACATACTCCGATTTTGAAATAATAATAGTTGACGATGGATCGACGGATGGGATTACAGCTCAACTTTGCGATGAATATGCCGAACGATATGAATTTATCAGAATAGTCCACAAAAAGAATGGAGGTTTAGGAAGTGCTCGAAATGCCGGGATAGATGTAGCTCGTGGAGATTATATCTGTTTTTACGATGTAGATGATAAAATATCTCCGACATTGTTAGGAATAGTGAGTCAATACATTAATTGCGATACTGAAGTTATCATGTTTGGTTATAATAGCTATGATGTCTTTTATGGTATAAATACCACGGCGAATAATACATTTGGAGTATATTCAAACAATGAGATTCGCAATATATATGTTGACAAATTATTGGGATTAGAGTTCAATAATGGATTTGTTTGGAATAAGGTATATCGCCGAGATTTTCTCAACAAATATAATATCCGATTTGAAAATCAGCGTATACAACAAGACGAGGTTTTCAATCTGAAAGTCTACAGACATCTCAAAAATCTAACGATAATACCTGATGTCCTATATCATTATTATATCTATAATAGTGGTAATACTCGCTCAAGATTTATTGAAGATAGATTTGAAATATACAAATCTGTCAAAAACGCATTTTTAGAGTTATACGACTATTGGCAACTAAACGACCAACGAATGCTTCAATATGTGTACAGTCGCTTTTTCAATGACATTATTTGTACTATTAATTTCAATTGCTATCATCCAAAATCACCATACACCAAGCAAGAACGACACGCGACAGTTTCCGAAATAATAAATTCTCCAGATGTATCGGAATGTATTGAACAAATGCGAAAGTTAAATATTATTCCGACATCGAGCCGAAAACAAAAATATTTCATAGCACTTGAACGGAAATCATTTTATTTGTATAACCGTATTCGCATAGTAGATAATACAATCAGCAAAACGAAGATTGCGATTCGAAAATTAATGAAATACTTTAGGTAAATACAATATCTTATATTCAATCTAAAACATATCTAAGATGAAGCCGAGGATATTTATCAATATGCACTATATGGAGATTGGCGGAGCCGAGAGAGCTTTGTTGGGATTGCTTAATGCGATTGATACAGACCGCGTGGATGTTGATTTGTTTATCAATCAACACTCAGGCGAGTTTATGTCGCTTATTCCCAAGAAGATCAATCTATTGCCTCAGATTAAGAAATATTCGACAATAGAGCGACCGATTAGGCAGATAGTAAAAGAAGGATATCTTGACATAGCGTTAGCTCGGTTGATCGCTCGGCTTGCCCACAGACGCTACTATCGGAAACGAGATGCAATGCATCAAAATGATGCATCGATATTTCACTATGTAGCAAAATATACGACACCCCTACTCCCTTCACTGAAATATCTTGGAGAGTATGACCTTGCGATTAGTTTTCTGACACCACATCAGATAGTAAAAGAGAAGGTAAACGCACGAAAAAGAGTGGCATGGATACATACCGACTATAGTGTGTCGACCGTAGACGAAGAGGCCGAACTCCCCATTTGGGACGCTTACGAATACATTACGTCGATATCGCCCGACGTCACAGCGACATTTACAAAAGCTTTTCCTTCACTAAAAGGCAAAATTGTAGAGATTGAAAATATTATATCTCCCGAGTTTGTCCGTCTGCAAGCCAAGTTACTATCTCCCAAAGAAATGCAAGGCGATTTTGTAAAGATTTGCTCTGTCGGTAGGTTTTGCGAAGCAAAAAATTATGATAATGTGCCATTTATGGCACAAAAGTTACGCGAGCGAGGGTTGCGGTTTCGATGGTATATCATCGGATTTGGTGATGATACACTTATTCGGGAAAATATTGCAAAGACCAAAACAGAAGATTGCGTGATACTACTCGGCAAGAAAGAAAATCCATATCCATATATCGCAGCTTGCGACATATATGCACAACCATCGCGCTATGAGGGCAAGTCGGTGACCGTACGTGAAGCACAAATACTATGTCGTCCGGTGCTTGTGACCAACTATCCGACAGCAGCATCGCAAATAACGAACGGCATAGATGGAATAATATGCGAAATGGATAACGACGCAATCGCTTCTGCACTTTATGACTTAGCGACATCGCCCGATAAGCGAGACCAATTATCCTCATATCTCAAAACCCATGACTACGGCAACGAAGCCGAAGTCAACAAAATATATGAATTGATCAGTGAATAAAGTTATATTATATATTACCAACGGATTGTCGGGCAGCGGCGGACTCGAACGCGTTGTTACTCTTAAAGCCTCGTATTTTGCGGATGAATATAAATACAAGGTTCATATAATAACATTAAATGAGGAAGATAAAACTCCATATTATCCATTAAGCAGTAATGTAGTTTTACACAACATTACCACAGGCAATGGATTTAAGGTCTTCTTAAAAAATTATTACGATACGAGAACAATTCTCTAAAATT
>CAZWWS010000038.1:0-24272 GCA_964637445.1 uncultured Muribaculum sp. | reverse complement strand
AACAAAAGATTCTGATCTACCAAATTCAGTCGTAGTTAATACGCGAGACATTCTTGAACAAAACGGTTTAAAATTTACCAATAAAATTCAAATAGTAAAAGGTATTACTATATATCCCAAAGATTATTTTTGCCCACTTGATGAGACTATGGGGAAACTATTTATTACAGAGAATACCGTTTCTATTCATTGGTTTAATAAATCTTGGATACCCACTCATCATAGAGTCAAAGCAAAAATCGGTCAGTTTCTTAGACAAATCTTTGGAGGAAACAATATTACTAAAATCAAACGTAGTATAAAAATATGAAAGTTATACTTATATCACTTGTTGTTCCTACTGAAGAAAATTTTAGATCCGCAAGTGCATTGCCGTTTCATCTCGCTAAAAATCGAAATAATAATACTGAATTAAAAATATATTCATTCAATACAAACAATTGTGATTTAAGCACAATAGATAATAACCGTATAAAACTAAACGCAGAAATAAGAATATAAAAAAAACCTAAATGGATTAACCTATTTACATAAATAAAACTAGTTAATCTTATACGAATTTTTTTTAATACCCCATCCTATCATATTACAAATTACCATACCACACAATTAGAGAAATTAAAGAATACAACCCTGATTGCATATGGATATATGGAGAGGATCTCGCAAAACTATCGACTTTGTTCCCGGACAAAAGAATAGTAGTAACAACTCCAGATTGTGAAGTTTTTTTATCAACGTGTATATACACATCCAATCGGATATCGCAACATACTATTACTCATTAGAAAAGCCATAAATTACAAAAAATACATCAATCTTGAAGAATCTTTTCCTTTCAACAACAATATAATATATCACACGGTTGGGGAAAGAGATTGTGATACGCTAATTAAAGTCAATCCCAATATTAGCGCAAAATTCATATATCATCCCCATTATAAAATAATAGATAAATATATCCACTTTAACAAAAAAATAAAAATACTTATTGCTGGACGAAATGATTTTTATATGCATGATTCTATGCAACAAGCTTTAAATGTTTTTTATACGAATTCTATATTGCAAAAATATTACTCAATAACATTTTTAGGAAAAGGATGGGAAAAAGAGCATGATAAACTATCCCAACTGGGGTATGTCTCAACTAATATTCAATATGTACAAAATTATATTGAAGAAATCATAAAATATGATATCCAATTAACCGCTATATCTGTTGGAGTAGGAACCAAAGGTAAGGTATTGGACGCATTTGCAAATGGACTCTTAGTAATTGGGAACGACTTAGCGATTGAAAATATTAATGTCCAACACAATATTTCATGTCTTAAGTACTCATCTCCTAATGAATTACTTAAAATACTCCTTGACATACCTAGTGATATCAAATATTATGAATCAATTGCAGAATGTGGTAGAAATTCTGTAAGATTATACCATGGAGTAAAATCTATCAAACAATTTTATTCGCTAATTGACAATTAAAATGTATCCGAGTATTTTTTCTACTGAGATATGGGAAGTAACGATGAGCATTATCGGCATTTTCTTTGCCATATTCTTATGTGTTTTGACCAATAAGCAACTGCTTCGCGGTAACGGGAATATAATCATTCCCACAATATTCGTAATATTAGTTACACTATACATCGGCACACGCCCTATATGGTGCTATGGTGATGCAAAATTATATACAACAATCTTTAATTTAGTAAAGAATGGAGATTGGACGGCACTTCCAGGCGGTAGTGGTGAAGTTTTCTTTGGGTATGTCGAAAATTTGTGTATAAAATACACTGATGCGTCCAATTGGCTTCTTGTTGTAGCATTGTTTTATGTCGTTTGCATGGCTGTAGCTGCATACCGATGGATGCCTCGCCACATGATGGTGGCTCTATTATTCTTATTTACTGCATTCTCGTTCTGGGGATATGCCACAAATGGTATACGCAATGGAATGGCTACAAGCATTGCGTTAGTAGGGCTATCATGCTTCAGCCGAGGCAAGGCGCAACTCGCAATCGGATATGGATTTCTAATATTAGCAGCGTGTACACATACCACAATGCTTCTTATTGTCGCAGTTGCGACAGCCGCATTGTTTCTGCGCAACACAAAAACCAACATATATATATGGTTGGGATGCATCGTCATTGGTCTTTTTGCCCAAGAGTTTTTCAAATCGTATTTTTCAGGATTGGTAGATGACGAACGTATGGCAAGTTATGCAGATATGGAGGTTACTACCGATAAATTTTCATCGACAAGTTATCGTTGGGATTTCATTCTCTATAGTGCAATGCCAATACTTTTGGGATGGTATGCAATTATAAAGAAAAAAATCACAGATAATACTTATCAATTTTTATTGCATACTTACATATTTGCTAATTCTTTCTGGCTATTAATCAATACGATAGCATATTCCAATCGATTTGCTTACCTATCTTGGTTTATGTACCCGATACTAATTGCATATCCGCTCTGCAAGTTCAAGATATTTCGTCGGCAGGGTCTTGCCACAGGCTTAATACTATTGGCATCTATAACATTTACTTATTTTATAATGTAATGAAAACTCTTACCATTTTTACACCAACTTATAATAGAATCCATACTCTCAGTCGGACTTATGATAGCCTATGTACTCAAACATGCGATGATTTTGAATGGCTGATTATTGATGACGGATCTACCGACCACACTGCAAGAATAGTCAAAAAATGGATTACTGAAGCTAAATTCAAGATACGATATATCTATAAAGAAAATGGAGGGTTATATACCGGATATAATGTTGCATACGAAAATATAGAAACCGAACTGAATGTATGCATTGATAGCGATGACTATATGCCTGATGATGCTGTAGAAAGGATTGTATCTTATTGGAAAGAAAAAGGCAATAATAAATATGCCGGTATAATAGGATTGGATTTCTATCATAACACAGAGCAACCGATTGGAGGATATTTTCCCAATTCTTTAACGGAAGTGTATTATTTAGATCTTTATACACAAAAAATTCATTATGGTGACACAAAACAAGTCATGCGTACCGACTTAATGAAACAAGTAGCACCTCAAATTGGATTTGAAGGGGAAAAAAACTTCAATCCTGTATACATGCTTTTGCAAGTGTGCGATAAATATCCTTTACTTGTGCTTAATGATAACTTGTGTTTTGTTGAATATCAATATACCGATAGTATGTCTAAAAACATATATAGACAATACCAAGATTCGCCTAAAAGTTTTGCAAAACTAAGAATCTTAGAGATGCAACTTAAACGTAACACATCAATTAATAAATTTCGGTGTGCAATACATTATATATCAAGTTGCATCTTTGCAAAAGATAAGTCATGGCTTAGGAACTCTCCATGCAAAATAATGACAATTCTAGCGATTCCTCTAGGAATTGCCTTAAACTTATACATCAGACATAACTCTAAATAATGGCATTCCCATCATACTCAATCGCAATACGCACGTTAGGAACTTCGGGCGAGAAATTTGTAAAAGAACTCGATTCGATTGCCAAACAAACAATTCCTCCGGAAAAGGTTGTAATATACATTGCCGAAGGGTATCAAAAGCCCACATATTCCATTGGGATTGAGGAGTATGTGGAGGTTTCTAAAGGTATGGTTGCTCAACGAGCATTAGAATATCGCGAAATCGATAGCGATTATATTTTATTATTAGACGATGATGTAGAATTAGCACCGGATAGTGCAGAACGATTATTGTCAAAAGCATCAGACGCGAATATGGATTGTATTGCGGCCGATACATTTCATAATCACAAAATGACTACTCGCTCCAAATTATATAACGTTTTCGTAAACCTAACACTACCTATATACAGTAAAAAATGGGCATTTAAAATAATGCCAAATGGATCGTTTTCATATAACAACAATCCGACTAAAGATTTATATTTGTCTCAATCAGCGGCAGGACCTGCCGCATTATGGAAAAAGGAAGCATTTCTTCGAATAAAAGTTTCTGACGAATTATGGTTGGATAGACTTGGATTTGCCTATGGAGATGACACTCTTACATTTAATAAACTATATAAAAATGGAGGACTTTTAGGAGTATCTTTTGATTGTGGTATTAAACATTTGGATGCAAAATCTCAAAGTAGCACCTATCATAAAAATACAAAAAAATATTTGATACGTAGCATGGCATCATTTATTATATGGTATCGGACTTGCTATAATTTAAGAGGGGCTTCTTTTTTTAGGAGAATATATACACTGTTTTCATATTTATTGAAAGTAATTTGGCTGATACCCATCCATTTAGTTGCTGCTTTAGTCGAAAAAAATTTGCTTATACCGATTTATTATATCAAAGGGCTGTTAAATGGTATGAGATATGTTTTTTCCAAACCATATAAATCAATTCCAAATTTTATTATAAAATGAGATTATTGCATGTGATAACGTCGCTGAAGACCGGCGGAGCTGAGAAGTTGATGGTTGATTTGCTACCGAGGTTTCGGGCGAAGGGTTATGAGGTGGCGTTGCTGGTGTTTGACGGGACGCGGACACCTTTCTATGAGATGCTTGAGGAGAAAGGTATTACGATATATTCGCTCGGCGTGGGCGGAAACGTGTATGACCTGCGGCATATATGGCGATTGAGGAAGTATCTTCGGGAATATGACATCGTGCATACCCACAACACGGCTTGCCAACTATTCGTGCCGATAGCTAAGATACTTTCAGCGGCCAAATGCCGACTGATCACGACCGAACACAACACATTCAATCGTCGACGCAATATGTGGTTTTTCAAGCCGATAGATCGGTGGATGTATCATCGATATAGCAATATTCTTGCCATTTCGCAGCAGGCGGCCGACAATCTTGATGAGTATCTCAATGGCATTTATCCGATCGATGTGGTGGAAAACGGCATTGACCTATCGCAATTTTCGGGCGAGCCTCGCAAGTGGCCCTTGGTCGGTGAAGAGACTATTGTGACTATGGTGGCCGGCTTCCGTCCTCAAAAGGATCAAGACACGTTGGTGACTGCCATGGGATATATGCCCGACAATTTCAAGCTGTGGCTTATCGGCGACGGAGAGCTTCGCAAAGATATAGAGGAGCGCATTCATTTCCTTAAGCTTGACGACAAGGTGAAGATGTGGGGGGTGAGGTCGGATGTGCCGGAGCTGATGGAGAAGTCGCACTTGATAGTGCAGAGTTCCCTCTACGAAGGGCTGAGTTTGGCCAGTGTGGAGGCTATGGCATCGGGCGCGGCGGTAATGGCTACTGATGTGCCGGGACACAGGGAGGTGGTAGGCGGAGCCGGAGTGCTCTTCGAGCCACGAGAACCTCGCGACCTTGCATGGAAAATGATAGATGTGATGTGCGATGAAGATGTCTACAACAAGGTGGTGGAAGACTGTCTACGCCGAGCACAAGACTACGATATAGATGTGACGGCCGATATGTATCACACCGCCTACCAGGAAATTGTTATGCAAATACAACAAGCTCAAGATTCTCTGAAACGATGACCGATATCAGTCCACAACGAATTATTAAATACGACATTATTAAAGGTGTCGCTGCTTTTTTAATCTGTATTTATCATCTTCAGAGTGTTGATTTTGGGTCTTTCAACAACTCAGTATATATTCCTAATTTTAATAAGTTTATATATGGGTTGTGTTCTGCCGGGGTTCCTCTTTTCTTTATTATTAGTGGAGAACTATTGTCAAACAGAGTTACGACCTTAATATATAATCTACAAAAATGTATAAATGCGTTGAAAGTATACATTATATGGAGTCTAATTTGTGGATTTTCGATATTATTAATTGGAAATACTCCTATAACTAATCAGAGCTTTCTTAGTGCAATAAACTATTTATGGTACTTTCAGAGTCTTGCATTCATATATTTATTTAATGTATTATGGAAACGCATAAAATGCAACAAATACAGCATATTAATTCCTATTTCAATCTTGATATATCCTTTTATAATAAATTTCATATTCGATATTATCACATTTATCCAACCAACCAACCAACCAATACATACCGGTTTCTTTCGTATGTACTCTATTTTATATTTTGTAATTCCATATTACTATACGAAAAAAATATCCACAGTAATATCATTATTCTTAATTCTATTAGGATTAATACTTATATATTTTGAAGTTTATGTATACTCAAATTATTATGGATATATCTATGATGGTGTCAATTCATCGTTTCCAACCATCGGGGCTTTATGCGTTACATTCGGATTATATTCAATCTTATCCTCTAAAGATTATTATGGCAAATCTCCAATTATTAGAATAGTCTCTTTTTTTGGAAAAAATTGTTTGGGGATATACATATTTCATATTCCTATTATTGTATTATTCAAAAACTTCATATGCAACGGCACTATTAATCCAATTTATGCTGTTATAGTGTCAATTTTGATTATGGTTATATCTTCTTGTTTTTATAATTATCTTAAAAAACTACCATTATTTGGATTCTTATTAAAATTATGATGTACCGCAGATATTTGAAAAGAGGATTTGACATATTTTTTTCGGCTATGGCTCTGCTGATGCTGAGTCCGATAATCGGTGTGGTATGGATATGGCTTACGATTGCCAATAAAGGCGCCGGAGCGATATTCTATCAAGAGCGGCCGGGCAAGGACGAGAAAATATTCCGGATATACAAGTTTAAGTCGATGACCGATGAGCGCGACGCCACCGGGGCTCTCCTACCCGATGCTCAACGTCTTACAAAGGTGGGGCGCTTTGTACGCTCAACCTCCATCGATGAGTTGCCACAATTGTGGAATGTGCTCAAAGGCGACATGTCGTTTATCGGTCCACGTCCATTGTTGGTAAAATATCTGCCCTATTATTCAACTCATGAAAAACTCAGACATAATGTACGTCCAGGGATTACCGGCCTAGCACAAGTTAATGGCAGAAACAATCTTGATTGGGATAAAAGGCTGGAACTAGATTCTATATATGTACAAAATTATTCCCTCAAAATGGATATAAAAATATTAACTACGACAGTGATTAATGTTATAAAACGAAAAGACATCATGGCTCCTAGCGAATCACATGATTTAGATGTTATAAGGAGGAACTGTAAATGAACATCTTATTTACTTGTGCAGGTCGACGCAAATATTTGCTTAAATATTTCAGAGAAGCATTAAACGGACAAGGCAAAATTATTGCAACCGATATGCATTTATCAGCACCAGCCCTTGCTGAAGCAGATTATATTGAAATAGTACCCGCAGTATATGCCGAGAACTATATATTTCACATTAAAGAGATATGCAAAAAACATAATGTAATAGCAATAATATCTCTTAATGATTTGGAACTTCCTATTTTATCAAAGCATAAAAATGAGTTTAGCGAAATCGGAGTTAATGTGATAATTTCTGACTCTAAGGTTATTGATACATGTTTTGACAAATACAAAACATATAATTTTATAAAATCCATAGGGCTTAATAGTCCTTTGACTTATAAAACCATTGATGATGCGAAACAATCTATTTTAAAAGGGATACTTAAATTTCCGATTATAATCAAACCACGGTGGGGTTCTGGGTCTATCGGAATTGAGATTGCACATGACATTGAAGAACTTGATCTATTATACACGTTAGTCAACAAAAAATTAAATCGTTCAATATTGGCAAATGCATCACAATCAGATGAGGCTGTTATAATACAAGAATTTATTGATGGACGAGAATATGGTGTTGATATTATGAATGACCTACATGGCAACAATAGAGGAGTTTCAGTAAAACAGAAATTATCAATGCGAGCTGGAGAGACAGATAAAGCTATTACTATTCAAAATTGTGATATATATTCAATTGGCACACAAATAGCGAACCATCTACAACATATAGGAAATCTTGATTGCGATATTCTTGAACGCAATGGCACATATTATATTTTAGAATTAAACCCGCGATTTGGTGGAGGCTATCCTTTTTCTCACGAAGCAGGTGTTAATATGCCCAAAGCTATTATTACATGGTTACAAGGACAAGAATGTAATAACAATCTTTTTATCCCAGAATATAATAAAATGTTTGCTAAGTGCGACATCTTAGTAAATGTATCAAATTAAAATAAGTTATGCAACAACGGATTTTGTTGTCGCTCGCGCACATGGGCGGGGGCGAGAAAAAGTGGGTTGATGAGGCTTTTCGCACGAATTGGATTGTGCCTCTCGGTCCGAATGTCAACGAATTTGAACATCGCCTTGAGGATTTCCTCGGCGAGAAAAAAGTGGTGGCTCTGAGTGCCGGGACAGCGGCTCTGCACCTCGGGTTGGTGATGCTCGGAGTGTCGGCCGGCGACGAAGTGATATGTCAGTCGTTCACGTTTTCGGCAAGTGCCAATCCGATATGCTATCAAGGTGCGACTCCGGTATTTGTAGACTCAGAGGAGGATACTTGGAATATGTCGCCCACGGCTCTTGAAGAAGCAATCATCGACCGCAAAAAAGTGACGGGCAAATATCCCAAGGCAATCATTCCGGTACACCTCTATGGCATGCCGTCGAAGATGGAAGAGATACTTGCCGTTGCAGCCAAATATGATATTCCGGTGCTCGAAGATGCGGCTGAAGCACTCGGGTCGGAGTATAAAGGAAAGAAGTGTGGCACGATGGGGCACTACGGAGGCATCAGCTTCAATGGGAATAAGATTATCACCACATCGGGTGGCGGAGCGTTGATTTGTCCCGATGAAGATTCGGCCAAGAGAGTGCTGTTTTATGCTACGCAGGCTCGCGAAAATCGCCCTTACTACTACCACGAGGTTATCGGCTATAACTATCGACTATCGAATGTGAGTGCCGGTATCGGTTGCGGACAGATGGAGGTGCTCGATGAGCATATTGCTCGTCGCAGAGCCATCCACAAGCTATATGTAGAAGGGCTTGCCGACATCGCCGGCATTACGATTCAAGAGAATCCATCAAGCGATTTCGACTCGATCTTTTGGCTTACATGCATACTTATCGACCCTAAACTTGGCAAGACTCCCGACGAGGTGCGCTTAGCCTTGGAAGCCGAGAATATCGAAAGCAGACTATTGTGGCGACCGATGCACATGCAACCCATCTATAAAGATGCGCCCTATTATGGCGGCACGGTCTGCGAGTCGCTTTTCGAACGTGGACTCTGCTTGCCCAGTGGCTCAAGTCTGACCGACGACGACATCGCCCGAGTGATCTCCGCCCTCCGCTCACAGATAGCACAGAAGGCACAGAAGTAACAGAAGCTGCAGAGGGTATGACCCATAACGAAATTAGCTATATCATCCGGAAATCAATCCGGGAAGTATATAATACATTAGGTCCCGGACTTCTTGAACGAGTGTATCAATGCGCTTTACTCCAAGATGGGATTGCCTAAAATATTCTGTGAATTTCTGTGAGATGGTGGTTGTGGCATTTGACCTTGATGATACGCTTTTTCCGGAGATTGACTATCTTCATTCTGCCTACCGGGAAATTGCGTCAATTTTATCCACAAAATATGCTATCGATGAAGCTGAATGTCGCAACGCGATGATGAATGGCGGATTTGATGCATTGATGGCACTGCTCGACTACAAGGGGATTAAGCATGATGAAGATGTGATGTGGTGTGTAGAGAAGTATCGCCATCACGTCCCGACAATTTCGCTTTCTCCCGACACAGAAATGACATTGACCGAGCTAAAACGTCGTGGCTACTCATTGGCATTGATAACCGACGGACGAGTCATCACTCAGTCACTAAAGATTGATGGACTCGGATTGCATAGGTATTTCTCTGAAGAAGATGTATCTATATCAGAACAAATCGGAGCAGACAAAACATCACCTCTCCCCTTCCGTGCTGTGATGCTCCACCACCCTAACGCCGAGAAATATGTATATGTAGGCGACAATCCCCAAAAAGATTTTTTTCATCCAAATGCATTAGGATGGACTACAATCGGACTACGCGACCGAGGTCGAAACATTCATAAGCAACCGCACGATTTGCCAATCGAATATCAACCACAACAGTGGGTAGACAATCTCAGTGAAATATTCTCTATCCTCTAACATTTTATTTACCTTTAATAAAGGATCGAATTTATGACAACGGATAAAAACCGTATCGCACTGATAACCGGTATCACCGGTCAGGACGGCTCATTTCTCGCCGAATTTTTGCTTGAAAAAGGATATGAAGTACATGGTATCATACGCCGTAGTTCATCGTTCAACACTGGAAGAATAGAGCATCTATATCTCGACGAATGGGTGCGCGACATGAAACGTCGCCGCCTTATCAATCTCCACTATGGAGACATGACCGATTCGAGTTCACTCATTCGCATCATTCAAGAAGTACAACCCACCGAGATATATAATCTCGCGGCACAAAGCCATGTGAAAGTATCGTTTGACGTGCCTGAATACACTGCCGAGACAGATGCCATCGGCACACTACGATTGCTCGAAGCAGTGAGAATCTTAAAGATGGAAAAACGCACTCGCATCTACCAAGCCAGCACATCGGAATTGTATGGCAAAGTGCAAGAAGTGCCTCAGAGCGAGACTACCCCATTCTATCCACGCAGTCCATACGCGTGTGCAAAGATATACGGATATTGGATTACCAAGAATTATCGCGAAAGCTACGGAATGTATGCCGTAAATGGTATATTGTTCAACCATGAGAGCGAACGACGCGGCGAGACATTCGTGACTCGCAAAATCACACTTGCAGCCGCTCGAATAGCCCACGGCTTGCAGGACAAGCTCTATCTCGGCAACCTAAATGCACTTCGCGATTGGGGCTACGCTCGCGACTATGTGGAGTGTATGTGGCTGATAATGCAACAACCCGAACCCGACGATTTCGTGATAGCCACCGGAGAGCAGCACTCAGTAAGAGAATTTACCACTTTGGCATTTGCTCGTGCCGGAATTTCACTCCGTTGGGAAGGAGAAGGCATCGATGAAAAAGGTATCGACCAAAATAGCGGTCGCGTGTTGGTAGAGGTCGATCCGAAATATTTCCGTCCGGCTGAAGTGGAGACACTACTTGGAGATCCGACTAAAGCCAAAACTATATTAGGCTGGAATCCTCGAAAGACCACATTCCAAGAACTTGTAAACATTATGACCGATGCCGACATGGCTCTTATTGCCGGTAGCAAGAATAATTAAACGATGGAAAAGGACGCAAAGATATATGTAGCGGGACACCGAGGGCTGGTAGGCTCGGCTATCTGGAACAATCTACTTAGCAAAGGTTACACCAATCTCATCGGACGTACTCATGCAGAATTGGACTTATTGGATGGAGCGGCCGTACGCGAATTTTTCGATGACCAAAATCCGGAATATGTAGTTCTCGCGGCGGCACACGTTGGCGGTATTATGGCCAACAATATCTATCGAGCAGACTTCATTTACCACAATCTCCAAATCCAACAGAATGTGATTGGAGAAAGCTTTCGCCACGGGGTAAAAAAACTTCTGTTCCTCGGAAGCACTTGCATCTACCCACGCGAAGCTCCCCAACCAATCCCCGAAGAAGCCCTACTGACATCGCCACTCGAATACACAAATGAGCCATACGCAATAGCAAAAATTGCAGGGCTGAAAATGTGTGAGAGTTTCAATCTTCAATATGGCACCAACTATATTGCAGTAATGCCCACTAACTTGTATGGTCCGCGCGACAACTTCCATTTGGAACGCAGCCACGTGCTTCCGGCAATGATACGAAAAATGCATTTAGCCAATGCGTTATATCACGACGATTGGGGTAGCATATGCGCCGATCTGAATGCTATGCCGGTAGAAAATGTCGATGGAAACTCAAGTAAAGATGATATTTTATCGTTACTTGCCAAGTACGGAATTTCGTCCGATAGTCTTACGCTTTGGGGAAGCGGAAAGCCTCTGCGCGAATTTTTATGGAGCGAGGATATGGCCGATGCTTCTGTCTATATATTAGAGCATATATCATTTGGAGACCTTCGAGGGAATAATCCGGAGGTTAGAAACTGCCATATTAATATTGGAACAGGTAAGGAATTGACTATAGCTCAACTGGCTCAATTAATTCGACAAGAAATCGGATATCCCGGAGAACTAAAATGGGATAACACAAAGCCGGATGGAACAATGCGCAAGCTTTGCGATGTGTCAAAGCTCCATTCTCTCGGCTGGACTCACAAAGTAGAAATCGAGGATGGCATACATCGATTGTATCAATGGTATTTGAATAGATAACTATTACAATGGGGGGAATGTCAACTATATATTTTATAATAGTATTCGCAATACTAATCTTCTGCGAAATCATATACATTCGAATTGCTCGTAAATATATGATTGGCGCAAAACAAGAGCAACGATCATCTCATCGTGGATATAAACTATCCGGAGGAGGAATAATATTCATACTCGCAGCATGGTTGTATTGTCTATTAGGATTTAACAATCCATGGCTTTCAGATTTTGGACTGATGGTCGGAGGAGCTTCAACCCTTGCTATCGTAAGTTTTGCCGACGATATTAAAAACTTATCTCCTAAAACTCGACTTCTTGTTCAAGTCTTGGTTGTCGGCCTCACGTTCTATCCGTTTATAATATCCGAGCAATACGATATATTTCTCTTGATATTATTGGGTGGCATTGGTTTTATAAATGCCTATAACTTTATGGATGGTATCGATGGTATGATGGCCGGATATTCATTAGTGACATTATCTACACTATATTATTGTTGTCATTACCTCGGAGCCGGTGTTGACGAAAATTTCGTCTTGACAATTTTGCTGTCGGTTGGTGTTTTTTCTATCTTTAATTTCAGGCGAAAAGCACTTTGTTTTGCCGGCGATGTCGGTTCTATCGTTATGGGATTTTTTATCCTATACTTAATGGTCGACGTCATCAAGGTTTCTCATAATGCATCGATACTGATCTTTCTTATAGTATATGGCATCGATACGGTATTCACCATTTTTCAACGTCTGTTTGCCGGTGAAAACATATTGCAACCACATCGACTCCATCTATATCAAAAGATGGCAAATCAATGGCATATTCCTCACTATAAAATATCATCGGGGTATGCATTAACGCAGTTGGTAGTCAATGTTGGTTATTTTATGGTTCCCACATATTTACAGTGGACATATTTTATATTGATAACCACGATATTGACTATCGCATATTTTATGCTAAAATTTCCGGCACTACGGCACACAAAATAAAACATAAGCACATAATAAAAGGGACTTAAATGCCGGCATTTAAGTCCCTTTTATTATGTCGTAAAACTACGATTCCGATTACTTGCTTGCAATAGAATCTGAAACTGTCAAACGAGCACGACCTTTAGCGCGACGACGTGCAAGTACCTTACGTCCGTTTGCAGTAGACATTCTTTCACGGAAACCGTGCTTATTTACTCTCTTTCTGTTAGAAGGTTGAAATGTTCTTTTCATTGCCGTATATTATTTTCGTTATTTTGTTCACAATTCGGAGTGCAAATTTAGTTATTTCTTTTTATTCATGCAACTTTATTGAGTTTTTTATTGAAAATATCGCTTAAATTCCCCATAATTTTCAAGAGAAATAACCTACAAAGCAAAGATAGGACTCGTTTTATTTGACAAGTCCTATCTCTACACAAAATCAAAAACCCTAAAATTCTAATTAATCAAACCTATAAAACAACCTTTCCCCCTTACTACTAATTTTCATTCATCAATATAACACCGCTTATTTTGTAGAAGTTCAAAACAGAACAAAATAATTCTATTTTTTTGTAATATTATTTGGCATATCATTTGAGCGATACAAGTATTTTCAGTAATTTTGCATACGAAAAAGCTAAACATATAATATAATGTCGGACATTAAGAAAATTAAAACAGCATTAGTATCTGTCTATCACAAGGATGGACTTGACGAAATACTCTCTTTGTTGCATAAGGATGGTGTAAAATTTCTCTCAACAGGTGGAACTCGCTCTTTCATTGAGAGTCTCGGGTATGAATGTGATGCAGTAGAAGACCTCACCGGTTATCCATCGATATTAGGTGGTCGCGTAAAAACATTGCATCCCAAGGTTTTTGGAGGCATCCTAAATCGCAGAGATAACGAAACAGACAAAGCTCAAGTTGCAGAATTTGACATTCCTTCAATAGATCTTGTTATCGTTGATTTGTATCCATTCGTTGACACTGTTGCTTCAGGGGCTTCTCATGCAGATATAATTGAAAAAATCGATATAGGTGGAATCTCTTTGATTCGCGCAGCTGCAAAGAATTACAACGATGTTATCATTGTTGCATCGAAAGCACAATATGCTCCCCTTGCCGAAATTCTACGCAATAATGGTTCGCAAAGCACACTCGACCAGCGTCGTTGGTTCGCAAAAGAAGCATTTGCCGTATCTTCAGAATACGACAGCTCAATCTTCAACTATTTCGACAGCGAAAGTGAACCATCTGCATTAAGAATTGCTATTGATGATGCTAAAGTGATGCGCTATGGAGAAAACCCACACCAAAAGGGATATTTCTTTGGAGACTTTAACAAGATGTTCTCACAGTTGCATGGCAAAGAAATTTCTTACAACAATCTTTTGGACATCGACGCAGCCGTATCGCTCATTGCAGAATACAGTGAGCCCACTTTTGCCGTACTAAAGCACAACAATGCTTGCGGATTGGCAACTCGCGCCACCATCGTAGACGCATGGAAAGATGCATTGGCCGGTGACCCGGTATCAGCATTTGGAGGTGTTTTGATTACAAATGGTAACATTGACGTTGCTACCGCAGAAGAAGTCAATAAAATCTTCTTTGAAGTTATCATTGCTCCTTCATACGACGAAGAAGCGTTGACAATTCTAAAACAAAAGAAAAATCGCATTATCCTCGTACAACATCAAGGCAATGACACTAAGGTTCAATTCCGTGCATGCTTAAATGGTGCTCTCGTACAAGACCGCGATTTGAAAGTTGAAACGCCCGAAGATCTCAAGCAAGTAACCGACAAGGCTGTCACTGCTGAACAAATCAACGATTTGCTTTTCGCCAACAAGATCGTAAAACACAGTAAAAGCAATGCGATCGTTTTGGCTAAGAATGGACAACTATGTGCAAGCGGCATCGGCCAGACATCACGTGTAGATGCGCTGCGTCAAGCTATCGCCAAGGCACAATCATTCGGATTCGATCTCAACGGAGCTGTAATGGCATCAGATGCGTTCTTCCCCTTCCCCGATTGTGTAGAGATTGCTCATCAAGCCGGAATCACCGCAGTTATCCAACCCGGAGGCTCTATCAAAGACAGCGAGTCAATAGACTATTGTAACAAAAATAGCATTGCCATGGTAACAACCGGCATTCGCCACTTCAAACACTAAAATCGAGAATAATCAATTATGGGACTTTTCTCATTAACCAAAGAAATAGCCGTCGATCTCGGTACAGCCAATACCCTTATCATCCACAATGGTAAGATTGTGATCGACGAACCTTCGATAGTTGCCATCGAAGTAAAAACCGGCAAACTAATCGCTGTCGGTAAAGAGGCACAACAAATGCACGGCAAGGAAAACCCCAACATTCGCACTATTCGTCCGCTTCGCAAAGGCGTGATTGCCGACTTTAATGCCGCAGAATTGATGATACGCGGATTGGTAAAGAAAGCAAGTACAAAAAGTAATTGGTTTGCTCCTTCACTGCGCATGGTAATTGGCATTCCATCAGGATCTACCGAAGTGGAAATACGTGCAGTTCGTGACTCGGCCGAGCACGCCAATGGTCGCGATGTTTACATGATATACGAGCCAATGGCAGCAGCCCTCGGTATCGGATTGGACGTTGAAGCGCCGGAGGGAAATATGGTTGTCGATATAGGCGGTGGTAGCTCTGAGATTGCCGTAATATCATTAGGAGGCATTGTCAGCAATAAGAGCATCCAAGTTGCCGGTGATGACCTGACCGAGGACATTCGCGAACATATGCGACGCGCGCACAACGTAAAAGTAGGAGAGCGTACAGCCGAACTTATAAAAATAAATGTAGGCTCTGCCCTCACCGAATTGGAAAATCCACCAGAAGACTACATTGTGCATGGTCCCAACCAAATGACAGCTCTGCCAATGGAAGTGCCTGTATCGTATCAAGAAATCAGCCATTGCATCGAAAAATCTATTTCGAAGATTGAGGCTGCAGTACTCAGTGCACTTGAAGAAACGCCCCCGGAATTGTATACTGATATTGTTAAGAATGGCATTTGGCTTGCCGGAGGCGGTGCATTAATTCGCGGTCTCGACAAGCGATTGACCGACAAGATTGGCATTCAATTCCATGTCGCTGAAGATCCATTGTTGGCGGTAGCCAAAGGGACAGGCGTTGCGCTAAAAAATATCGGTAAATTCTCATTCCTCATTCGATAAACAGAGAGACGATTATTTGCCGTGCGCAATCTACTTGACTTCTTTCTACGATTTAGTTCGTGGTTTGTATTCGCATTCTACGTAGTGTTGAGTTGCGTGTTATTGTTTCAAAATAACCCGTACCAGCACTACGTATATTTCACTTCGGCCGGAAGTGTTGCGTCAGCAATCTACAATACCACCAGCAATGTGACTTCATACTTTCATTTACGCGACATCAATGAGGATCTACAACATCGCAATGCGATGCTTGAGTTGGAAATGCTATCTCTTAAAAATCAACTTCAACAATATAGAGAATTGCAATATGCCGACTCAATGAGTGTAGTTCCGGCGTTATCGAATTATGATTTTATCATTGCCCACGTCATCAATAATAGCGTGTCACGCCCTTACAACTATATCACCATTGAAAAGGGCGCGCTCGACAGCATCAAACCTGAGATGGGGGTTGTGGATCAAAATGGAGTAGTAGGTATAGTCAATGTTGTTGCACCACATACGGCTCGCATCATCTCAATCCTCAATCCCAATTTACGATTGTCGTGCAAAGTGAAAGGAAGCGACTATTTTGGGTCTTTAGTATGGGATGGCAAGAGTCCGAGAGAGGCTGTGTTGGAGGAAATGCCACGTCACGTCAAATTCAACAAAGGAGACACTATCGTCACAAGTGGCTATTCTGCAGTTTTTCCGGAAGGAATCCCCGTTGGTATTATCGTCAATCATGAGAAAGAGCACAACGATAATTTCTATTCATTAAGGATAAAATTATTGACCGACTTCACTCAATTGAGCACCGTGCGCGTTGTCAGCAACAAACTACGTCCGGAACTACAAAAATTAGAGGCTGAAGATTACACAACAAAATAGATAACGATGAGTAAGACAATTCTACAATTTGTGGTATTATTCATAGTAATGCTATTGGCACAAGTGACAATATTCAATCATATTGTACTTTTCAATGTCGCCATGCCGATAGTGTTTATCTATTTTATTATCCGACTTCCAATCACACTCAATATCAATTGGGTACTTACGCTTGCATTTATCCTCGGATTCAGCGTAGATATATTTTCAGATACTCAGGGGATGAATGCATTGGCTTGCACAATTTTGGCAGCAATCAGAAAATTTATATTTCGATTGTATTTTCCAAGAGAAGACGATTTAACCATACCGATTCCATCTATACGTTCATTAGGCATGGGTATTTATATCAAATATCTTTTCAGCATCGTTTTAGCGTATTGTGCATTCATCTATATAATTGAAGCATTCACGTTTTTCAATCCGCTTCAATTGATACTCCGCATTATAAGTAGCACGGCCATCACTTTCTTGTTGCTATTAGGTATTGATAGTTTAATGTTGTCGCGCCGTGAGAAAAGATTATAGGTTAGAAAAGCGCAAATATGTGGTCGGAGGCTTCATTTGCGTTATTGTCTTCATATATATTATACGACTATTTTCTCTCCAGATTGGTGACGACAAATATAAAGAGTTTGCCGATTCGAATGCATTTCTTCGCAAAGCTCAATACCCATCAAGAGGATTGATTTATGATCGCAATGGTGAATTGGTAGTATACAACCAACCGGCCTACGATGTAATGATGATACCTCGTGATGTGCAGGCATTCGACACTATTGATTTTTGCAGGACATTAAACATCACTCGCGAGCAATTTGACAAGCGACTTTCTGATATGAAAGATCGTCGTCTTAATCCCGGGTATTCTTCATACACTCCGCAGAAATTTATTACCCATCTATCAGCACAAGATTACGGACGCTTGCAAGAAAAATTATATCGCTATCCCGGATTTTTCATTCAAAAACGAATACTACGCCAATACAATCATATCGCTGCGGCAAATGTGTTGGGAAATATCCGAGAGGTATCCGCAAAAGATATTGAGAAAGATCCGTACTATGCTTCAGGCGACTATTGCGGAGACCTCGGAGTTGAAAAGAGCTATGAACCATATTTACGTGGCGAAAAAGGCATTGAGATACTAATCAGGGATGCTCATGGTCGTATACAAGGGAAATATGAGGATGGTGCTCATGATGTGCCACCAATATCAGGTCGCAATCTGACATTAAGTCTTGACATCAAGCTACAAGAGTATGCAGAATCTTTAATGGTAAACAAAATCGGTGCAGTAGTAGCTATCGAGCCAAGTACCGGAGAAATATTATGTATGGTTTCAAGTCCGACCTACGATCCGACAAAACTTGTTGGTCGAGAACGCGGTGCCAACTACCGAGAATTGGTGAAAGATAAATATAAACCCCTTTTCGATAGAGCATTGATGGCTGCATACCCCCCCGGGTCGACCTTTAAGCCTTCTCAAGGATTAATACTCCGACAAGAAGAGATTGTGACCCTATCTACCCCCTACCCTTGCTATCATGGATTTATTTCAGGCGGATTGAAAGTCGGATGCCATGGACATGAGTCACCCATCACATTACTTCCGGCACTACGCACCTCATGCAATGCCTATTTCTGTTGGGGATTGAAAGGCATGCTTGACAATAAAAGGTCCAAATATGGTACTGTAGGAGATGCTTTTGAAGTGTGGAAAAACCATCTTGTATCACTTGGCTACGGCTACAAATTAGGAGTAGACCTTCCGAGCGAAAGTCGTGGATTTATTCCCAATGCAAAGTTCTACAACAAAATCTATGGAGAAAATCGTTGGAGTGCCAATACTATCATTTCAATCGCTATCGGACAAGGCGAAATTCTTGCGACGCCAATTCAGATAGCAAATTTGTGTGCTACGATAGCCAACCGAGGATGGTTTATCACACCGCATGTAGTAAAAGCGATTGAAGACACAATACTGCCGGCGAATCTTTTGGAGAAACGTATTCCAACTATCGACAAAAAATACTTTGATGAAGTAGCTGAGGGTATGAGAATGGCCGTAATCGGTGGAACTTGCCGAGGTGCAGCTCTAAAAGATATTGAAGTATGCGGGAAAACCGGAACAGCCCAAAATCCTCATGGCAAGGACCACTCTGCATTTATCGGATTTGCTCCATATCACAATCCCAAAATTGCTATTTGTGTATATGTAGAAAATGCAGGATTCGGAGCTACATATGGAGTACCTATTGGAAGCCTTGTTATGGAAAAATATCTAACCGATTCGATTGCACCCGAGCGCAAACATATCGAAGAACGAATGTTACAATCCAATACAATCATATATAGTGGAGTCAAGAAGCACTAATCAATCAATTTTCCGTAATATCGATTGGATTACGGTTATATTCTACCTCATTCTTGTTGTAGCCGGAGCTATAAGTATCTACGCTGCAAGCTATGATTATGACCATGCAAGTATATTCTCATTTGATGAGTTTTCCGGAAAACAAATCAGATGGATACTATTGTCATTGGTGCTTGGTGTAGTGCTGCTTTTAATCGACAGCCGGCTCTATGAAGCTTACGCCTACCCTATCTATGGACTCTTGCTTATATTATTGACTGTTACAATATTCATAGCACCGGACATAAAAGGGTCACACTCTTGGATTGTATTAGGTCCGATGAGCATCCAACCGGCTGAATTTGCAAAATGCGCAACAGCTCTTGCTTTAGCAAAATTATTCAGCACTTATAATTTCAATCTTAATGCTCGACTAAGCAACTATATCAAAGCTCTTGCTATAATATTCATTCCAATTTTACTTATCCTTGCTCAAAAAGAGACCGGCTCCGCATTGGCATACTTATCATTGTTTTTTGTCCTCTATCGAGAAGGTATGAGCGGTCTGATACTCTTAGCCGCATTATGCGCCGTAGTCTTTTTCGTAGTAACAGTAAAGTTCACTGAAACTATGGTTATGGGGATTCCATTAGGAGAAGTAGCTGTATTCGTTATGATAATGGTCATAATGGTGTGTATGTTAGCTGTATATTGCAAACACACAATCGGGGCTCGAAATGTGTTTTTATGGTTTGCCGGATGCGGATTGACAGCTTGGATACTCACAATGAGAGAAATAGAGATTCCCGGGGTAATATTTTTCCTATCATCCATTGGAGTTGCTATAGTTTACTGCATATATCTTATGTTTCAATCACAATTGAAGCGAGTACTGCTCACAATCGGAGCGACTATAATGTCAATCATATTTTTATTTTCGGTAAACTATGTATTTGACAAAGTACTTGAACCTCACCAACAAATGCGCATTAAAGTCGCATTAGGAATCGTGGAGGATCTACGCGGTTATGGCTACAATGTCAATCAATCCAAAATTGCAATAGGCTCCGGAGGATTTATAGGAAAAGGATTTCTAAATGGGACACAAACGAAATTAAAATATGTACCGGAACAGCACACCGATTTTATCTTTTGTACCATTGGAGAAGAAGAAGGTTTCGTTGGGTCTACAATAGTGCTAATCTTGTTTTTAGCATTAATACTTCGCATCTTAACGCTTGCAGAACGACAACCTACCACATTCGGCAGAGTATATGCCTATTGTGTGGCAAGTATTTTTATATTCCATTTGGCCATCAACGTAGGGATGGTGATAGGATTGTGTCCTGTAATTGGTATTCCTTTGCCATTTTTCAGTTATGGAGGGTCTTCATTATGGGGTTTCACTATCCTGCTATTTATTCTTTTAAGAATAGATGCCGGACGCCGAGACCATCATTCTTATTAAAAAAGCTCGAATTATATGCAATACTATTTGATTATAAATTAATTTGGGCTATCTTTGCATATTGGAAATAAACCCATTGACTAAGCATTACCATAAACACAATAAAATTACATGAAAAAGATTTTACCATTATTCATTGTAATGTTGCTATGCGCATCATTACAATCCGTAGCGCAGATGTTTACATCTTCCCCTTCCCCGCTACAAGAAAGCAGTGAAAATGTGGTCATTACATTCCACGCAGACCAATCAGGTGTTGACGGATTAGAAAATCTACCCGAAACGACAGCTTTGTATGCCCATATCGGTGTATTCACCACAAAAAGTCCGGCAACTTGGGCCTATGTAAAAACCGACTGGACAGAAAATATTGCTGCCAACAAGTTTACATACAAGTCGAAAAATACTTACGAACTTACTATAGGCGATATACGTTCATACTTTGGAATAACCGATGCTACTGAAAAAGTCACCAGTATATGCGTAATTGCACGTACAGCAAATGGAGCAACTCAAACCAAAGATCAATTTATCGAGGTTGTTGAAGCAGGATATCAAATGTCGCTAACACACAATGCAACTACCACAATTTTATCCGCCGCAACCACTGTTACGCTCAACGTAAACGCGACAGAAGCCTCAACTCTTAAATTATCGGTAAATGGTACAGAAGTCGCATCGGCATCAGCCACTACTTCATTGACGAAAGAGTACACTTTTAGCTCTCGTGGATCATACGAAGTTGTAGCCACAGCCAACAATGGCAAAGAGACATTAACTCAAACGCTCAATTTTATTTATCCGAACGATTCACAAGCAGCAACGTATCCAGGTGGAGTTCCTAAGATGGGGGCTGTAAAAAATGCTGATGGAACTGTTACATTCTGCCTCGCAGCTCCCGGCAAGAAAAACGTGATACTTGTTCCATCGTGGGATGACTATAAAGCTCTTGACAAGAACGTGATGAAATATCACGACTATAACGGATATCGTTACTTCTGGACTACTGTTAGCGGTCTCGATCCTGACACAGAATACTATTATTACTATGCTGTAGATGGCACATACTTTGTAGGCGACCCATACGCAAAACTGATTCTCGACCCTTATAGCGATAAATGGCTCAACCAAAACGAAGTAATATATCCGAATCTCCCCGATTATCCATACGATAAGGGTATTGATGGTATTGTTCTTGCCGTATATCACGAGAACATCAATGACTACGATTGGAAAGTCAAAGAGTTCAAAGGTCCGGCGAAAGAAGATTTGATCATCTATGAATTGCTTTTCCGTGATTTCACCGGTGATGATGGCAAAGCAAACGGCAATGGTACCGTAAAGAAAGCTCTTGAAAAGATTGATTACTTGAAAAAACTCGGTGTCAACGCCATTGAACTTATGCCAATCATGGAATTTAATGGCAATAATTCATGGGGTTACAACAACAACTTCTACTTTGCACCAGACAAAGCATACGGAACACCTGATGACTACAAAGAATTTATCGACGTCTGTCACCAAAATGGCATAGCAGTAATACTTGACATCGTATTCAACCAAAGCGATGGCTTGCATCCTTGGTATCAAATGTATCCCGTAGAATCAAACCCATTCTACAACGCAACTGCCCCACATGATTATAGCGTGCTCAACGACTGGAAACAAGATAATCCATTGGTACAACAACAATGGAAAGACGCGCTTCAATATTGGCTTCGTGAGTATAAGGTAGATGGATTCCGTTTCGACCTCGTAAAAGGCTTAGGAGACAATGACAGTTATAAAGGCGGGACTGAAGCATATAATCAATCACGTATAGATAGAATGATTAAACTTCATTCCTATATCACCGAAGTAAATCCAAACGCATATCATATCAACGAAAACCTTGCCGCTGCAGCCGAAGAAAATGCAATGGCTGCTGATGGTCAGCTCAACTGGTCGAATATCAATAACCCTGCATGTCAATTCGTAATGGGATGGTACGACGATGGGAATCTAAAAGGGTTCCGTGCCTCAAACTATGATCGCACCGCCGGCTCTACTGTTTCATACGCAGAAAGCCATGACGAACAACGCGTAGGCTACAAAATGGTTCAATGGGGCTATGAAGGACGTACAGATGAAACATACTATCGCGATATTTATGGTGGTGCTCGCCGAATGGGTTCGCTTGCTGCACAAATGATACTATCTCCCGGTGCTCACATGATATGGCAATTCGGAGAACAAGGTAACGATGAAAATACAAAAAAAGATGACAATGGAAACAACACCGACCCGAAATTGGTAAATTGGTCTTCATTTAATAGCGATACCGACCGTCAGGGTCTTTACCAAACATATTGCGACGTAATTAATATTCGCAAAAACTTCACACACCTATTTGCTGAAAGTGCCGTTAAGACCTATTCAACCTCAGGTTTCAAGAAAGGAAGCAGCACCGAAATGCTTGCTAATGGTGGAAACATCTTTAAGTATGTAAGCGGAGAAGATGAACTCTATCTTGCTGTCAACCCCGGCGTTGAAGAACCATTGACAATCACCCTACCTCTTGAAAGCACTGATGCATCGAAATACGACATCGTATGTGCAACATTCGAAACCGCTCCGGAATTTAATGCCACCGCAAAAACAATCACTCTCGAAGCCGGATGCTTTGCTGTAATTGGCACAAGCAATATCTCAGGCATAGAAGATACCTTAGCCGACAATACTAAATATATTGTATATGGTGAAGCCGGACGTATCGTCATCGAAGGCGAATACGAAAACGCTGAAGTATATTCAATCTCAGGTCAACTTCAAGGCTCTCTTGAAGTTCCTGCCGGACTTTACATTGTACGCGTAGATGGAGAAACGACTAAAGTGATAGTTAAGTAATCAAGCTAAATACATTGATAGAGGTCGCATCTTAAGAAATGGTGCGACCTTTTTTTTCAAAAAATAAGCCAAAAGTCTTTGTAGGCTTAAAAATAATATCTACCTTTGCAGTGTTCAATAGCAATAGAGCTATTTGCGATGGACAAAGAAGGCGATTTAGTGTAGTGGCCTAGCACGCCAC
>CAZWWS010000037.1:19977-24742 GCA_964637445.1 uncultured Muribaculum sp. | reverse complement strand
ATTTCCGAGATTTGCCGTTTAATGCGTTATGGGTCAGCGACTAACGCACTTTTTCGCTTTTTTTGCTCCGAGAACCGTAATTTTATGAAAAAACGGAGTTGAATAAGGTGGATTTTTCATATAATCTTAGACGCGTTGGAAAATATGCTTTTGCGGGTTGTAGTTATTTGAAAAAGGCTTACTTTAGCGGAGAAGAATTGGCGCATATTGATGATGCCGCGTTCTTTGGCTGTGGGAATTTAAGTGTGTCGTTAGACCGTTGTGAGAAACTTCAAACGATTGGGCAACTTGCATTTAATAATGTGACTAAAGTGTCGGTGTTTACTCCTTCGCAAGTTTTGACATCGGTCGGCTCCGGTGCTTTCAGTGACCTTAAGGTGAAAACGCTTGAATTGCCCAATTCGCTGACAGCGATTGAATCTCAGGCATTTTGCGGAACATTCTCAACCATACGGATTGGCAATGGTGTTACATATATTGCTGATAATGGATTTGTCAGTACGGCTTCTTCGGGTGAGATGTATGTGAATATGGGGACACCTCCGACAACAGATGGAGATGTAATCGCCAATGGAACCGGATTTTCGGGCGCCGAAAGTAAATGGACTCTATATGTTCCTGTTGGCTGCAAGTCGGCTTATTCAAAAAAATCGCCTTGGAATAAATTCAAATCAATTGTCGAGGATAGCAGCCTTGATGGAAGCGAGAGTACCGGAAACGAGGATGAAGAAGAAGATAGAAATACTATTAATGGATACGAGTATGTTGATTTGGGGCTTAGTGTGAAGTGGGCTACTTATAACATAGGGGCATCCTCGCCTGAAGAATTTGGCGATTATTTTGCATGGGGAGAAACAACTCCATCAGATGAAAATACTCCTGATTGGGAGGATTATGAACATTGTGACGGAGACATGGAATCTTGTAACGATATAGGTGCTGATATCTCCGGAACCAAATATGATGCTGCGACAAAAATTCTTGGTAAAGGGTGGAGAATGCCTACTCTTGAAGAATGGAAAGAGTTGAAGTCTGAGTGTAATTATGAATGGACAGATGTCAATGGTGTCGATGGTTTAAAGGTGATTGGTCCAAATGGAAATTCAATATTTTTACCGGCAGGTGGAGATATGGGTTGGCTCGGCCATGACGATGAAAATAGAGGTAACTATTGGACATCTATACATGATTATGATAGCGAAATTTATAAAGCAGAATGTGTGCGATTTTACTATTATAATAATTCTGTGTCATTTAGTGTTCCTTTTAGTCAGAAAGGTCTCCGTTCAAATTGTAAATCAATAAGAGCGGTTACGGATTAGATATTTGGAACATTATTGCTAAAAGTTGAGGTCATTCAATCCTAATATGTAGAGAGACGTTGCCGTGGGGTAGCGTCTCTCTCTTTGGGGTTATTCTATTCTTATCATCTCTGACAACTGAACAAAATAGTAAAATTTTGAACAATAAAAGAAATAATTCTTCCTTTTCTGTTCTATTTTTGTCTGTTTGTGCATGCTATTAGGTGGGAAAACGGAGAAATTTGCGATGAGATTTTGAGGCGTGGGGGAGTTTTTGTAATTTTACGGAAATAAAACCTAAGAATTGTGGCAAAGAAAATCGTTGAAACTCCGCTTATGAAGCAGTATCTGGAGATGAAGGAAAAGCATCCGGATGCGATATTGCTGTTTCGCGTGGGCGACTTTTATGAGACGTTTTCCGATGATGCTATTGCGTCGTCGGAAATACTGGGTATTACGTTGACCAAGCGCGCCAATGGGGCGGCACAGCATGTGGAGTTGGCCGGTTTCCCGCATCATGCACTCGACACTTATCTTCCTAAGTTGGTGCGTGCGGGCAAGCGTGTGGCGATATGCGAGCAGCTTGAAGATCCCAAGTTGACCAAGAAGTTGGTGAAGCGAGGCATCACGGAGCTTGTCACCCCGGGGGTGTCGATCAATGATAATATCCTCGACCATAGGGAAAACAATTTTGTGGCGGCGGTGCATTTCGGTCGCGGAGTGTGTGGAGTGTCGTTTTTAGACATCTCCACCGGAGAGTTTCTCACGGCAGAGGGTAATGCCGACTATGTGGATAAGCTCTTGGGCAATTTTGCTCCGAAAGAGGTGCTTGTGGAGCGTGGCAATCGGCGATTGCTCGAAGCGACCACGACGGCTCGCTATTTCACGTTTGAGCTCGACGATTGGATTTTCACCGAAGATGCGGCGAAGGACAGGCTGCTGAAGCAGTTTGAGACGAGCAATCTCAAAGGTTTCGGCGTCCACACGATGCATGCAGCCATCATAGCCTCCGGGGCTATACTCCACTATCTCGACATCACGCAACACACTCAGACGAGCCACATCACTCGGCTCTCGCGAGTGGAAGAGGAGCAGTTTGTGAGGCTCGATAAGTTTACGGTGCGCAATCTTGAGCTTATTGACTCGTTTGGCGAGGACGGCAAGAGCCTGCTCAATGTCATTGACCGCACGATAAGCCCGATGGGGGCGCGTTTGCTGCGCCGATGGGTGCTGTTTCCGCTCAAAGATGTCAAGGCTATCAACGCCCGACTGGATATAGTGGAATACTTTTTCCGTCATCCCGAGGAGCGCGAGGAGCTGAAGACTGCACTTGAGCAGATAGGCGACCTCGAACGCTTGATCTCGAAGGTGGCAGTGGGGCGCATATCGCCGCGAGAGGTGGTGCAGCTGAAGTTGGCTCTCACCGCTGTGGCGCCTATCAAAGCACTCTGCTGCGGCTCTGAGCTTGATGCGCTTCGTTCGGTGGGTGAGCAGCTCAATCCGTGTGAGTCGATGCGCGACAAGATAGCCCGAGAGATTGTGGCCGACGCTCCGTCGGCACTGTCGCGAGGCAACGTGATAGCCTCGGGGGTGGATGCCGAACTCGACGAACTGCGTGACATCGCCTTCAGCGGCAAAGATTATCTGATGAAGATACAGGCTCGCGAAGTGGATGCCACCGGCATCACGAGCCTTAAAATCGGCTACAACAACGTGTTTGGCTATTACATAGAGGTGACCAACACTCACAAAGACAAGGTGCCAAGCGACTGGATACGCAAGCAGACACTGGTCAACGCCGAGCGATATATCACTCAGGAACTGAAAGAATATGAGGAGAAAATCCTTGGAGCGCAGGAGCGTATAGCCATCATTGAGACACAACTATACAACGATCTTGTGGCGCGTCTGGCCGAATATATACCCGCAATACAGCTCGATGCTACGCTGATAGCACGTCTCGACTGCCTGTCGGCATTCACACGTGTGGCGATGGAAAATCACTACAATCGTCCGGTGGTCGATGATTCGCTCGACATCGTGATAACCGAAGGTCGCCACCCGGTGATCGAGAAGCAGTTGCCTCCGGGCGAACCTTATATCACAAACTCAGTGTCGCTCTCCAACAATGGACAGCAGATAATGATGATCACCGGCCCCAATATGTCGGGTAAGTCGGCGTTGCTCCGCCAGACGGCGCTCAACGTTTTGATGGCTCAGATAGGCTGCTTCGTGGCCGCCGACAGCGCTCGAATAGGAGTGGTCGACAAGATATTCACCCGCGTGGGAGCGAGCGACAACATTTCGCTCGGCGAGTCGACATTCATGGTGGAGATGAACGAGGCAGCGTCGATATTGAACAATATGAGCCAACGTTCTCTGATACTGTTCGACGAGCTTGGCCGAGGCACATCGACCTACGATGGTATCTCAATAGCATGGGCCATCGTGGAGCATATCCACGAGTATGGCACAGCCCACCCCAAGACACTGTTTGCCACACACTATCACGAGCTCAACGAGATGGAGCATAGCTTCTCGCGAGTGGTCAACTATAACGTGTCGGTAAAAGAAATCAATGGAAAGGTAGTGTTCCTGCGCAAACTCTCGGCAGGCGGGTCGGAGCATAGCTTCGGTATTCATGTGGCTAAATTGGCAGGTATGCCGCCGGCCATTGTCAAGCGAGCCTCCGACGTGTTGAAGCATCTCGAAGCCAACAATCGCCACGACTCGATAGAAAAAGACCTCTCGGGAGTGGCCGATGAGCGCGCCGGAGTGCAACTATCTTTCTTCCAACTCGACGACCCCGTGCTGACTCAGATACGCGACGAGATATTGCACACCGACATCAACAATCTCACCCCGATGGCGGCACTCAACAAACTTCACGACATTAAAAAAATCATCACCGGAAAAGAATAACCAACTTTACAAATGAAAAAAATAAGACAAGCACTGCTATTGTGTATAGCAATAGGATTTGTGGCATGCACGGATCTTGATGAAGTAAATGGAAGATTGGATGACTTGGAACAACGTGTATCTGACATTGAATCTGCTGTTGAGGCATTGCAACGTGCCTATGCCGATGGAAAAATTATTACAACCGTAGATGCTGTGACAGAAGGAACGGGTGGTTGGAATGTAGAGTTTTCCGATGGTTCAAACATTGTGCTGTATAATGGTGCAGATGGTGCAGACGGCACCGATGGAAAAAACGGACAAGATGGAAAGGATGGGGCTGATGGCGAAGATGGAGAGGACGGCGCAGACGGTCAGGACGGAGTCGATGGCAAGAATGGTCGCGATGGCATAACTCCCTATCTGCTTATAGATCAAGATGGATATTGGGCTGTGAGCTATGATGGAGGCAATTCATTTACCCGCTTGATGGATAATAACGGCAATTATGTAAAGGCTCAAGGTCCACAAGGAGAAAAAGGCGAACAGGGTTCACAAGGCGA
>CAZWWS010000037.1:0-19877 GCA_964637445.1 uncultured Muribaculum sp. | reverse complement strand
ATGTAAAGGCTCAAGGTCCACAAGGAGAAAAAGGCGAACAGGGTTCACAAGGCGAACAAGGTGAAACCGGAGCTCAAGGACCGCAAGGAGATAAAGGTGAACAGGGAGAACAAGGTCCACAAGGCGAGCAAGGCGAAAAAGGCGACGAAGGGCTTTCGGTTCGCGTGGTAGTGAATCAAGATGGATATTATACCTACGAGATGTATTACGGCTCATCACCTGAAAATGTGGTAGATGTGGTGGTTACTCCATTTCCGGCGGATGAGTCGCGAGTGCTTTCTTCAATCTCACAAGATGATGTAACGAAAGTGATAACGCTTACGCTTGCCAATGGGGAGAGCTTTACATTTAATATGGAATTTAACACTCCAACATCAATAGCGATACTTACTACTTCAGATGTGGTGCTTGGCAAAGGTACTTCGGCATCGTTTGAGTTTCGAGTTAATCCGTCGAGCGCATTGTTTGATTATGATGTGACGAGCGAGGATTGTGCAATCGAGCTCGATCAAGTGGGAGTAAGCAGAGTATCGTCGTATGTGACCGCTCCCACGCATTATCGTTTGGCAAAAGTGGAGCAGGTGTATAATGCTGTCGGCGAGTTGAAAGTGGGGCAATATCGAGCCACAATAGAGGATTTGAATTTGTCGGCATCCTACCATGAACAGGTGGCATTGGTACTATCAGTCGCAGATGGGAATGGCAATCCGATACAAATATCATCATCAGCCATCAATGTCAGGGCTGCAACCAACGAGTTTGCGTCATTCTCCTTCTTGGCGTCAGACAACAACGGCAAAGTGTTGACCGATGTTCAAGTGCCGGTCGCTGACAATATGAGTGTATGCATTCCTTATCTTGCTGATTTCAATCTTGTGGTATCATTTTCGACCAATGGAGAGGCTGTTTATGTCGACAACGTAGAGCAACACAGCGGTAAGTCGGTGCAGGATTTCTCTGAGCCGGTGACCTACAAAGTCCGTTCGGTAGATGGTGATGAGCGTAGCTATGTTGTGTCGGTGACTAATTCGGGATTGCCGGTAGTCACTATTGAGACCCCCGACGCGCAGTCGATTACGAGCAAGGAGGAGTGGATGAAAGATGCTACGATGACAATCATTAAGGATGGAAAAACCGACTATACAGGCACGATGAGCATCCGCGGCCGTGGCAATACTACGTGGTCGGCCTACCCCAAAAAGCCCTATGCTCTTAAACTTGATAGCAAAGCTACAATACTCGGTATGCCTAAACATAAGCGTTGGGTACTGCTTGCCAATTGGATGGATCGCACATTGATGCGCAATGCTGTGGCGTTTGAAATATCTCGCTCTACCGGATTGGCGTGGACGCCGCGTGGGGAGTTTGTAGAAGTGGTGCTTAATGGGGTGCATATCGGCACTTATTATCTCTGTGAGCAGATAAAGGTAGATGAAAATCGAGTGAATATTGCTGAGATGGAAAGCACCGACATTGATGAAGAGTCGATTACCGGAGGCTACTTGATGGAATTGGATGTGAATTACGATGAGGTCAATAAGTTTTATTCTACACATCGCAACTTTCCATATATGTTCAAAGAACCGGATGAGGAGGCATTGACTACCGAACAATTCGAATACATGCAGACGTTTGTCAACGACCTTGAAGAGCTATTATATACCGATTCGCGGTTGTTGGCACATGAATATGAGCAGTATATGGATGTTGATTCGTATATTGATTATTGGTTTGTACAAGAACTTGTCGGTAACGAAGAGTGTTGGCATCCCAAAAGTTGCTATATGCACAAAGATCGTGGAGGCAAATTGACTGCGGGTCCGGTTTGGGATTTCGATTGGGGTACATTCTCATCGGCATCACCGTCTTATACAATTAAAGGCGCTCTATATTATAATAAATTGTTCATTGACTCTAAGTTTAAGAATAGAGTTAAAGAGCGTTGGACAGAGCTTAAGCCTCAGTTGGAGCAAATCCCCTCATTCATAGATTCAAAAGCTCATCAAATCAAGACCTCTGCCGATGCGAATATACAATTATGGCCAATCTCTACTACTTGGAATGGTGATGAGAAACTATCGTTTGATGAAGCTGTTGCAGCGATGAAAAGCTCCTATCAGGCCAAATTAGAGTGGCTTGATGCACAGATTTCCAACTATTAGCGTTGTAGGGGGTTGCGAGCGCGCACCACTGCCGGATCTTCCCACTTATACAACTTGTCGCTGGGGCGGATTTTGGTGTCTACTTTTATCGAGAAGCGTTCCCCTTTGATGGTGCGTTCCACCGGCTTGAGGTCTACGCGGATTTCGTCGACAGTCATGATGATAGCTCCGGTGGTAGGGCCGGTGATTACGATTTCGTCGCCCACACAGAGCTCGCCGCTCTCCATCTGAAACTCGGCCACTCCGATATTTGAGAAGTAGCGGATACCCTTAGCGGCATACACCTTGGTGCGCGTGGCCGACGAACCATACTTGCTCGACCACTCACCCAAGCGTTGCCCCAAATAGTATCCGTTCCAGAAGTCGCGGTTGAATATCTGACGCAATCGCGCATCCCATCCTTCGATTTTCTCCTCGCTGAATGTGCCGTCGCATAGCGACTCCAATGCTTCGTGATAGCATTCGACCGCGATCTTTACATATTCGGCACCGCGAGCGCGTCCTTCGATCTTGAACACCGACACTCCGGCATCGACCATCTTGTTGAGGAAATGGATTGTCTTCAAGTCGCGCGGCGACATGATATATTGGTTTTCGATATCGAGTTCGTCGCCTGTTTCGCGGTCGCGTACGGTGTAGCTCCTTCGGCATATCTGAGTGCATGCGCCACGGTTGGCGCTTGAGTTCATCTCATGGAGACTGAGGTAGCACTTTCCCGAAACGGCCATACACAATGCGCCGTGGCAGAACATCTCGATGCGTATCAATCTGCCGGCAGGGCCGGTAATATTCTCCTCTACGATGACATCGTGGATGGCTCGCACTTGATCGAGATTGAGCTCGCGAGCGAGCACCACCACATCGGCAAATTGGGCATAAAATCTTACCGCCTCAATGTTGGTTACATTCACCTGCGTCGAGATGTGAACCTCTACACCGATCGAGCGAGCATACGAAATAGCCGCGATATCGCTGGCTATGATGGCCGAGAGTCCGGCCTCCTTGGCTGCGTCGATGATGCGGTGGCAAGTATCGATATCGGCATCGAAAATTACCGTATTGACTGTGAGATAGGTCTTTACGTCTGCCTCATCGCAGATTCGGGCTATCTCTTTGAGGTCATCGATAGTGAAATTGTTGGCTGAGCGAGAGCGCATATTCAGCCCTTGAATGCCGAAATAGATTGCATCGGCGCTGGCATTGATGGCCGCGTGGAGTGATTCCCAGCTGCCTACGGGTGCCATTATCTCAAAGTCTTTACGATTCATTGTCGTGGAGAAAAAATTACATTTTGTTTTGACAATGCAAAGTTACAAAATATTTTATAGTATCGTTAGGAACTAAAGTTTTCCATAAGCACTATCGAGGAGATTTTTTGCTCGCCATTGGGGCAGTAGTCGCTTTTTTTCTATATATTTGCACGATGAAAAAAGCGTTTATTATATTGATGTGTGTGGCGCAAGCAGTGGTGGCGATGTCGCAAAGTGCGATTCGCACCCCCGTGGTGCCACGAGTGCTTCCCGATAGCGTAGATCTGGAATATTATGGTCGCAAACGTCCGTGGCAAGCAGCGGCAACTGTTGTCGGACTCAACCTCGGAGTTTGGGCATTCGATCGTTTTATCCAAAAAGGGGATTTTGCTTATGTAACTCTCAACTCTATCGAGGACAATTTCAGGCATGGATTTATTTGGGACAACGACCAGCTTGGCACCAACTTCTTTCTCCATCCCTATCACGGCAACCTATATTTCAACTCGGCACGAGCCAACGGCATGAACTACTGGCAGTCGGGGCTGTATGCCATCGGCGGAAGTGCCATGTGGGAAATGTTTATGGAGTGTGAATACCCCTCGACCAACGATATTATCGCTACTCCTATCGGCGGTATGGCCATCGGCGAAGTCGCGTTTAGAGCTTCTGATATTATCCTCAAAGACAACACCACCGGATGGGAACGTTTCGGTCGCGAGGCGGCTGCTTTGTTGGTGTCGCCCATGCGTGGGTTGACGCGTATCATCAATGGCGATGCGTGGCGCTATCGACCTACGACAGGACGCCAATTCGGTATCCCGCATGTGAGCATCGAGTTCTCCTCAGGTATGCGCTGGCTTGAGTTTCGCGACGATATTTTCGACACCGGTACCGGCTTTGCCACAGAAATTAACATCGAGTATGGCGACCGCTTCGAGGTGAAAAGCGCTCAGCCCTACGACTATTTCCGCTTTCGCACCACCCTCAATGGTCATGGCTCGCAGCCGGTGCTCGGCCAGCTCAACATCATGGGTCGCCTCATCGGGCGTGAAGTCCTCGACAACAATATCCGCCATCTCAGCGTCGGACTGTATCAACATTTCGACTACTATGATTCCGACACCATCTCCGACGTCTCGGCTAAAATACCATATAAATTCTGCACCCCGGCATCGCTCGGAGTCGGATTGATGTATCGACAAGATATGATCAGAAACTGGCAGTTCGACGCTTATCTCCATGCCAACGGCTTGCTGCTTGCCGGAGTGCTCAGCGACTACTATCGTGTCAACGATCGCAACTACAACGTTGCCGGCGGATTTGGCTCAAAAGCCGGAGTGCACTTCGTGTTTCGCGAAGACAAATTTTCCATCGGAGCATCTCACGAATTTTACCGCACATTCACCTGGAACGGCTATCCCTCCGACATGGATTGGAGCGACTACGACCCTCGCACACTCGACGCGCAAGGCGACCACTCGCAAGCCTCGTTTCATGTGTTTGAAGCCCGTGCCGACCTCCGTGTGTGGCGCAAGCTCTATCTCACCGGTGCATTTGCCGCCTACATCCGCAACACCCGCTATCGCGACTACGCCCCCGTACGTTCCACTACCTCCGAGACCCGCCTAATGCTCACCTATAAGCTCTAATCCAAAATTTAGCATGATTTTTAGGATTATAATCCAAAATTTATGGTGATTTTTTGGATTAGCACCCCTCGTAGGGGCGGATTGGAATATCCGCCCGCTTCGTCGCGACGCCCCACATCAGAAGCTCTTTTGAAATTATTTGTTTGGATTTTTGCGATTTTGCCCAAATTATTTGTTTGGATAATTTTGATTTACTATTTTCGCACTCAGAATTAAAGCGATTATTTGTATGTATTGCAAAAGACTTATCGACAAATATCTATTAGAGTGGGCATCAAGAGATACCCACAAACCACTGTTGCTTAGAGGCGCAAGGCAAGTGGGAAAATCTACTGCTGTAAAAGAGCTATCTAAGAAGTTTGAAACTTTTGTTGAGATAAACTTTGAAAAACATCCAAAGTATAAGGCTTTGTTCAACGATGACTTAGATATAAAGCGAATTGTCCCGCAAATATCAGCTATGTATGGCACATCTATTCAACCGGAAAAAACTCTTTTATTCCTTGATGAAATTCAGGAGTGCCCTCAAGCGATAATGGCTCTGCGCTTTTTCAAAGAGGATATGCCGGAGCTTCATGTCATTGCAGCCGGTTCTCTACTTGAATTTGCATTGAAAGAGCTTCCTACATTCGGAGTTGGGAGAATTCATTCGATGTTTATGTATCCGATGACCTTTGATGAATTTCTTGAAGCAAACGGACAGCAGCTGCTCATCGAAGCCCGCAACCATGCATCAATAGATAATCCCCTTCCGAAGCCATTACACGACAAATTAGTAGAATTACTTCGTACATATATGTTGGTGGGAGGAATGCCTGAAGCCGTCAGGACTTGGGTTGAATATCACGATTATGTAAGGTGTCAAGAAGTGCAAGATGATATTGTCGTTACATATGAAGATGATTTTCCTAAATACAAGAAAAATGTAGATCCTACATTACTACGACAGACTCTGCGAAGTGCGGCTGTTCAAGCCACCAAAAAGTTTGTATACTCAAAAGTCGGTACAGACTATAAGACTGTAGAAGTAAAAAAAGCCGTGGATTTGCTCGTTCTTGCCGGTATTATCCATCCTGTCACACACACTGATGCCAATGGCTTACCTTTAGGGAGCGAAGAGGATAAATCATATCAAAAAATGCTCTTACTCGATACCGGACTAATGCTTCGCTTATTAAATATGACGTTGGGCGACATATCAGACCTGACTACGCAGATTCTAACTGCAAGTCCGGTCGATTTGGCAAATAAAGGACCAATGGCAGAATTGGTAGTAGGACTTGAAATGCTACACCATATGAGTCCTAATATCCGTCATGATTTATATTATTGGGTGAGACATGCCAAAAATTCACAAGCAGAAGTCGATTATATATCCAATTATTTGCAGGTGGTTGTTCCTATTGAGGTTAAAGCCGACACACAAGGTGGAATGAAGAGCCTATGGTCATTTATGCGAGATAGAAAACTCCATTATGCCATTCGGTGCTCAATGGAGAATTTTGGAAAATTTGATTATGTAGACAACCAAGACGATTCGGAAGTAAGACATGTTCGGATTTGTCCGATGTATGCTATTGCCCAAATAGAAAAGATTAAACAAGGTATTGAAAAATAGGCTGTTCAGAATTTGCGCATACCGAACATTCCAGATTAGCCCATGTGTCTTATCTCTTTAAGTGTGAGCATGCTACAATGGCGTAATTACCGATTCAAGATTATCAACCTCTAATGTTTCCAGCCCGCGATTTTCACGTATCTCTTCTAAATGCCAAAATCTAATTGGATGTACCATTGACGAAGTGGGATTATTCAATTATTGTATACTCTACATCGCAATCATCGATAAATTGTTGTTTTATTTCAGTTTGGTTAAGTTTGAAATGAGGGCATGTCTTTGCTTTTTCCGTATCCAATTTATCGAATGGAATCTTAAGATATTTATACCATTTACATACAGGGATGTTATAGTAATCATTGTATACATATTTATTGCAATATGTGCAGTTGGGTATTTTGAATTTATGGTATCCTAAATTTTTGGCATAATTGCTTATGTTTTTTTCATACAAACTATTTGTATGAAAGTGTATGTCCAGTAACGTATCTTTTCTACGAATAATATTTTTACAATTACGATAATCTCGTTTGCATATCCATTTCCCATTTTTGAATAATGAATATCTAACAAATTCTACTCGATTCGTTAGATTCCGATTTTTTTTATCAAAACTCTTGAAATTATAGAATTTAATAATCGGATTTGGGTACTTTTGGTTTTCTTCATAATCATAAAATTCCCAATTCATGTAACTAATGTTATGCTCAATGAATCCATTTTCGATTATGTGTGAAATATCACTTTCTGAATTCAAAATGATTTCAATTATATGCTCTCCATTATGTAACTTTTCCTCACTACTTGCATGAGAGACACAGAATTCTATATATATTGGTTTTGTATTTGGTTTAGTAGATGAAAAAATTTTTAAGTCAGAACGATGGCGGCTATTCTTATACGGCACTTCTTGTTTGCAAGAGTCATACCAATACTTTAAGTTAAAATATTTTTCACTTTTTTCATAACAATCGGAACCTGATGCTTTAAGGACGCAAGCTTCATTATCAATGCAATAAGATTTATATTCAAATTTAATGGGAAAATCCATTTTTTCCAAAAAAGCCTTTTGAACTCTTTCTTTTGCGAGAAGATGAAGCATGGTTTCGTATGCAAATTCGCATATTTTACCTGATGAATGAGAGAAATGATGAACTTTTTTAGTCCCATTATTTTTGGCGATTAAAGGTTCGTTGCATGCTGGACATCTACATCCACATTTGCTCCCATTTGGAACATTATCCACGTGCACAAGCTGACCATTTAAATCTAATGCGTATCTTATGTAATGCTCTTTGTGTGTTGTTGCACTCATATTAATAGTTTGGTTTATTTAGAAAATATATAACTTTTTTATCATGGTTGTTTAATGCGAAGATAAGAAAAATATACGATTAAATATTTTTTAGACGTAAAATTTTAAGTCATGTTATATAGCGAACGCTAATATGATTCTCAGTTATTGCGTATCCTTTTTTATTACTGAAAATCACCATCGCTCATCTTTTCTGTGAGCTATCTTTCATCTTTCAACTTTTTTTGCCTAATGTGACATAATGACATAATACCACTTTGTTTATGGTTGTAACTTTGCGGCGTGGTTGTAAAAAACAGTCTTGGGAGGGACTGCCACAAAGCGAACATTGACATTGTGGGTAGTGAAGTCGAGGGCTATCGGATTTCTATCGTAGGATTGATGAGCGTAAGGTGTGTGGTGGCGCGAGTGGTGGCTGTGTAGAGCCATCGGTAGAAGTCGATGCCTTGGGCTTCCAATGGGATATAACCCATGTCGATATACACGTTGCGCCATTGTCCGCCTTGGGCTTTGTGGCAAGTGACGGCATAGGCATATTTCACTTGGAGTGCATTGAAGTAGGGGTTTTTTTTGAGGTGGTTGAGGCGAGTGGTCATCGGGGTGTCGGGGGCAAACTCGTCGGGGTCGTTGAGGATGCGTTGCTGCAGTTCGGCAAGGCGGTCGGAGGGCATGCCCGGGGTGTCGGACATGAGCGACGTAAGAAATATCTTGCAGTCGACGTCGATGTTGCGGTCGGGAAAATGAAGCGACACATCCGCAAAATATACTCCATAGCGAGCTTCGGTGCCAAACACGCGGTTCACCGTTGCTACATCGCCGTTGGCGATAAAGTCGAGCCCTTTGACCTTTGCACTCCAGAAATAGTTGTTTTTGGCTACGAGCAGTCGCTCGTCGGCAGTTAGTATCTCTTCGCGATAAAGGATGGTCTCGCGAATGGCGATATTAAATAGGGTGGCGCGCTTGTTGGAGCGAGTGATGAGTATCGTTTCACCCATGCCGTCGCGATTGTAGGCGTTGCCGAGCGACTCGGCGAGGTCTTCGCTTGTCACCGTCTCGACGTCGGTAAATGGCGACAGATACATCACAGCCGAGGGGAGAGGATCGACGCGCATGGCTCGGCGTAGCAGGGTAGCGTTGTAGAGGATGCCGGAGGAGTCGGTCTGGCGGGCTGTCTCAGTGAGAACGGCTCGCGACACGCGCAGTCCGAACGTTCGGAGTGATTTCACGCTCATTGCCGGGCTTTCGTTGCACCCAACCGGTGGCAGTTGAGCTGTATCGCCGAGGAATATCAGTCGGCAGTTGTCGCCCGAATAAACATATTGGATGAGATCCTCAAGGAGATTGGCGCCGGAGTCGGATGTGTCGCCAATCATCGAGGCCTCGTCGACTATGAATATCGCCCTATGATAGCGATTTTCGTTTACGGCAGCTATGGTCGACAAGCCTCCCGGAGATGGGGCGCGATATATCATGCGGTGAATCGTATAGGCCGGATGGTGAGCATAGGAGGCAAACACTTTGGCGGCGCGCCCAGTAGGAGCGAGGAGCACCGTGGGAATGCCCACCTCTCGGAGCGACTTGACCAAAGCGCCGGTGAGCGACGTCTTGCCCGTACCGGCATAGCCATTGAGCAGAAATATCGAATCAGAGGGGGTGTTGCGCGAGCAGAAGCGGGCAAGGGCTGCAATGAGTTGTACCTGCTGATCGTTGGGTACGTAGGGCAGGTTCATCAACACTCGTTCGGCAAATTCGCGCGTAGTCATACGTTCACAAAGATACAACAATCAAGTGTATATAGCAAATGCAACCATGGTTATAGTAACCGCGGTTGCATTTCAAGATTAAGCTATTCGGTGGCTTCTTATTGTTTGAGGCTCCATTCGAAGCCGTCCTTGGTGTCTTTGACGTCGAAGCCTATCTCTTTGAGGCGGTCGCGTATCAAGTCGCTCGTGGCCCAATCTTTGCGGGCTTTTGCTTCCGAGCGAATTTGAAGCAGCAGATCGACGGCTCCTTCAAATGGCTTGAGAGCATCGGCATTGCCGGCTCCGGTCACCATGTCGGTGCGGATGCCGAGTATGTCGACGAGGAACGTCTTGAACAGATCTTTCAGCTCGGCGATGTCGTCGGCCGAAATCTTGGCGTTGCCGTCGTTGACTTGATTGATGATGCGGCAAGCGTCGAATAGATGCGCGATGACTATCGGGGTGTTGAGATCGTCGTCGAGAGCTTCGTAGCAGAGCGCACGATATTTCTTCACGTCGATGGTGCTTTCATCTCCCGGGGTGAGTTCTTGTAAGCGTTTCCATCCGTCGAGCATGCGTTGTAGGGCTTTCTCTGACGCTTGGAGCGCTTCGTTGCTGAAGTCGAGAGTGCTGCGATATTGTGCTTGAAGGATGAAGAAGCGTATGGTCATCGGCGAGTAGGCCTGCGACAGAAGCGGGTGCGAGCCGGTGAAAAATTCGTCGAGGGTGATGAAATTGCCGAGCGATTTGCCCATCTTCTGTCCGTTGATGGTGATCATGTTGTTGTGCATCCAGTAGTGAACGGTCTCTTTGCTGTTGTGGGCTACGGATTGCGCAATCTCGCACTCGTGGTGGGGGAACATCAAGTCCATTCCGCCACCATGGATGTCAAATTCTTCTCCGAGATATTTTTGTCCCATCGTAGAGCATTCCAAGTGCCAGCCGGGGAAACCTTCGCTCCATGGCGAGGGCCAGTGCATGATGTGTTCCGGCGCGGCTTTCTTCCAAAGGGCGAAGTCGGCAGGATTGTGTTTCTCTTGTTGTCCGTCGAGGGCGCGGGTTGCCGAGAGAAGCTCATCAATGTTGCGTCCCGACAGCTTGCCATATCGGAAGTCTTTGTTGTATTTCGGCACATCGAAGTAGACTGAGCCTTCACTTATGTAGGCATATCCGCTTTCGAGAATTTTCTTTACATATTCGATTTGCTCGATGATGTGGCCTGAGGCGTGGGGCTCGATCGAGGGGGGGAGCACGTTGAGTTCGTCCATCGCACGATGGTAGCGATTGAGGTAGTATTGCACCACTTCCATCGGTTCGAGCTGGTCAAGACGTGCTTTCTTGGCGATTTTGTCCTCGCCGTCATCGGCATCGTGTTCGAGGTGGCCTACGTCGGTGATGTTGCGAACGTAGCGCACCTTGTAGCCCAAATGGGTGAGATAGCGATATACGATGTCGAACGTGATGGCGGGGCGGGCATGACCTAAATGACCGTCGCCATATACTGTCGGACCGCACACATACATCCCCACTTTCCCTTCATGAATGGGGACAAACGTTTCCTTGTTGCGGGTAAGGGAGTTGTAGATGGTCAAATTATTTGCTATCATAGTCGAAAAAATTATGTACTATTATGCTTTGCCGCCGGTCATGAACGGATTGGGGATTTCTCCGTTACCACCATTGTTGTTAAGGGGCAACTTGCGCTCGATGGTGCCGAATGTTTGCTCATATTTCATGATATTGTCGCGGAGGGCAAAGAGCAGATTTTTTGCGTTCTCGGGGTTCATGATGATGCGGCTCTTCACCATTGCTTTTGGCACGTTGGGAGCCGAGGTGATGAAGTCGATAAAAAATTCGTTGGGCGAGTGGGTGATCATTGCAATGTTGGAATAGATACCGGCTGCAACTTCGGGTGTCAACTCGATTTTTATTTCGTTCTTTTTGTTGTTGTCCATTTTGTAGATGTTTTTAGTCGTTGGTTAATCGATATATTTATTAAATGTATAAGTATTCTGAGGAAGATTGGAGTCGTTGAGATGTATCGAGACTCCTTGGCACGTCTCTTTGTCCCAAAGGGCGGAGATGTCGACCGACAGATAGGCTCTCCGAGTGAAACTCTGAGGCTCTCCGAGGAGGTTGTGTACCAAATAAAGCTGCGGGATGGCATCGTCGTAGGTGTCTTTGTCGACCATGAGGATAAAGGCTCGCTTTTCGTCGGAATAGCTCACGCGACAGTAGATGTTGATGTACTTGCCTGTGCGCCAGATGCTGTTGAGATATATGGGGTCGCTGTCCCACGAGGGAACGGAGTCTAACGAGGCGATGCGTAGGCGGTCGTTGTTGATGGCACTAATGCCGGTGAGGGTGATGTCGCCGGAGGAGTAGGGCTCGCCATTGGCGGGTATGTAGCCGATAAACACTCGCTTGCCCGGCTCGATACCTTCCTTGTTGAGGGTAGTGCCACGAGCTAAGAGGGTTATCAATGGGGAGTCGTCGGACTGTTGCAAGGTAAACTGCGCTCCGCTCTCAGTGTTGTCGACAAAGGTGACTATGTCGTAGAGCGTGGCGTGGTCGTTGAACGTCTCGTCGTCGCCACACGATGTGGTGACGATAAGGGAGCATAAGATGCTTAATATGAGGAGGAGACGATTCATTTGTTGGAGGTGATTTCGGTTATGATGCCGTCTTGCATGTGGACGATACGATCTGTATCGGCTGCCAGTGATTCGTCGTGAGTGACGATGACAAACGTATGTCCCATGTCGCGTCGCAGGTCGAAGAAAAGGCGATGGAGCTCGGTGCGATTGTGGCTGTCCAAGCTGCCCGAAGGCTCGTCGGCAAGCACTACGCGAGGATTGTTGACCAATGCGCGAGCCACGGCGGCACGTTGGCGTTCACCACCGGAAAGTTGCGACGGGCGATGGTCGGCACGTCCCGAGAGTCCCAAATAGTCGATGAGTTTAGTTGCGCGGGCAAACGACTCTTCGCGGCTGTCGCCACCTATCATGGCCGGCATGGCTACATTTTCGAGCACCGAAAATTCGGGAAGAAGTTGGTGGAACTGAAATACGAATCCGATGTTGCGATTGCGAAAGCGAGCCAGACGGTCGTCGCGCAACGCCATGATGTCGGTGCCATCGTATAGCACGGCGCCGGAGTCGGGACGGTCGAGCGACCCGATGATTTGGAGCAAGGTGGTTTTGCCAGCTCCACTGGGGCCTACAATCGACATAATCTCGCCCTGCTCAATATCGAGAGAGATGTTGCGTAGCACTTGTAGAGCGTCGTAGCTTTTGTTTATGTTGCGTATTTCAATCATTCTTTAGTCATTACATTGATTGCGTGTGCGGCAAGCATGCAGCCGAACATTGCAGGAATCCATGCCACAGTGCCGTAGCTTGAGATTTTACACTCCATCTCGTCGGTCATCAACAGCGCCGAGCGGCGGGGAGCTTCTTCGCTGAACACTACTTTCACGCCGCTGCGGATGCCTCTGCTCTTGAGACGCTGGCGGACGGCACGTGCCAATCCGTCGTGAAATGTCTCGGAAATATCGGCGTAGCGCAACTTTGAGGGGTCGATGCGTCCTCCGGCTCCCATCGATGAGATCAACTTGATGCGTCGGCGATAGCATTGCTCGATGAGGGCTACCTTTGGCGCAACGGAGTCGATGGCGTCGATGACGAAGTCGTAGCCTTCGTCGAGAAGAGCCTCCACTGTGTCGACACTGAGAAATTGGCGGCGGGCATCGACGTGGCATTGCGGATTGATGTCGTGGCAACGCTGTGCCAACACGTCGACTTTCGGTTGCCCGATGGTGGAGCGCAAGGCCGGCAGTTGGCGATTGAGATTGGTGGGGTTGACATCGTCGGCATCGACCAAAGTAAGATGCCCTACGCCGGTGCGAACGAGCATCTCGACGGCGTAAGCACCCACGCCCCCAACGCCTACGACGAGCACTCGCTTCCGTGTGAGCGACTTCACGATGCTATCGCCGAGAAGCAAAGTCGTGCGTTGATACATCTGATCCGTTTCCATTTGCAAGCGAAGTTACACATTTTTCATTAAAATGCCAAATTACTGCTCTCATCTTCGGCAAATTGGCATTTTAATAATGTCTCGAAGAGAGAAAATTTTGAGTTGGAATAAGTTTATTGGTAATAATCAATGACGGCTTCGAAAAATATGAATAAGCGGGAATTTTACGGGAAAAAGTTTTGAGATGTCGGGATTGAGTGCTAATTTTGTCTATTATTAAAATAATACTTGAATTTTGGTTATGAGGGAGGTGTGCTTCTGCGAAGAAGCGCACTTTTCGTTTTATTTCGAGGGGGATTGCCAGAACCATGTGTCGTCGTGGACTATGTGGGTGCTGGATGTGGGATAATCGGGGACGAGTCCGGTGGGCGACAATAGAATGTAGGACACTTGGTCGTGGGGGAGCGATTCGGTGCCAAAGGTGTAGAGGTCGCAGGCTTGGATGTAGTAAAGATTTTTAGCCATATAGCTGTATAGGTAGTCGTCGATCGAGGCTTTCTTGGAGTTGTTCCAATTGGCATCGTCGTGAAGCCGGAGCGGACGGCCATCGATGATGCGTTCTCTCACTTGGGCTATGCTGAGCGGACGATCGTTCTCGTCGTAGACCAAAGCATTCCAAGTAGGGTCGACCCAAAGCCAGCTGTCGAGCGAGGTGGAGTAGACGGCATTTATCACATGGCAGTCGCCGTTGTCTACTCGTGGGTAGCAGGTGATATATCGCGATTTGATACCGATGGCGAGATACATTTCGTTGAGCAGCATGGCGAGTCCGCGACAATTGAGCCCGCGCGAGCCGTCTTTACACACTTCGTAGAGTTTGATGGCGTTGAATGGCTGAGGGTTGCCGTGCATGCCATCATGGCGGATATTGTCATGGACGAAAGCAAGCAGATTTTTGATTTTGGATATTTCGTCACCATCTCCGGCGATGCTGTCGAGGTTGAAATAGTGGCGTACCATGGAGAGAGAGCTGTCGGTCGCTGCTGTGTATCGAAATGTGGGAAGGGTGTCGGTGGCTGTATTTTTAGAGTACTCCGGGGCTTGACGAATTATACGACGATAGTCGTATTTATCTTGAATCTCGCTCAGTATTTGTTGAAATCGTCGGTCGGAGCGAATGTTGTCGAGGTCACTGTCGACCGCAGCGTGGCGAAAATCGCTATACCCGGCTTGGCTCGCTTTGTCGAATGAAGTGATGGCTTCTTCGAGCTTGTTTTGGAGCGATTGATAGCAAGTGAGATTATAGTAAATGTAGGCCGCATAAGGCAGGCATTGTTGTTGAATAGATTCGGACTGGCTATTGTAAAGCGCAATCATGTCGCCACAGACGCGCTCGGCGTTGGCATAGTCGTGACGGCCGACATAAGAGCCTGAAATGCTGTCTAAGCGTAAGAGCTCGGTCGAAAAGCGGTCGAACGCATCCTTCGCATCGGCCTCTTGAGCGAATACTCCATTGATGCTAACAATAAACGCAAGAAGTGCGAACAATAGATTTCTCATAATTGAAAGGATATAAGATAGACATACAAGATAGTATTTTGTAGAAGAGGGTTATTTGACGATAGAGGCGACAGCGTTGAGGATGGGGTCGGTGCTGACGTTGGCGCCTACGGCTTGTTGCATCCATTGGTTGGGGGTGAGTCGTCCGAGACGGTAGATGCGCATAAGCTCAGAAGCAAATTCTTTTTTGTCGGTGAATTTGGCAAGATGTTCTTCCAGTTGAAACTCGATGATGTGACCGAAGGGATAGTTGGGCAGATACATCGGCGAGTTGACCATGTGGGAGTAGCACGCCAGAATCGGGGAGTCTTTTTCCCCTAAAACGGGGAGATAGTATTCGTTCCACACCTCTTTGGCTATCGCAATTGTGGCATCGCGAAGCTGAGCGGCTGTGGCGTCGGGGTTGGCATACAGCCATTGCCACAATCGCATATCCACCAGCGAGACGCCCATTATTTCGTATAAGCCCCAGAAGATGTCGAGCGTGGTGTTGTCGTCGATCGCGCTTTCGTAGCCGAGCAGTTGAAGGTCGCGCTTTTGGAATATGAAAGCCAATGCTTCGGTGAAGCCGGTGTTGGGGACTCCGCTGAGCATGAAGTGGTCGATGGTGTAGAGGTCGATGGTTTGCTCTACGTTGTGACCGAATTCGTGCACGGCAATGTTGTAGCCCTTGTAGTCCATGCCGTCGGAGCCGATGCGAGTGCGCAGCAGCGATTTTTCCCAGCGGCCTACGGCGCCCCAAGCGTGTCCTGAGCCTCGCGCACCCTCTACGGCGATTTTATCGGCTATATAAGAGGCATCTTCGTCGGAAAATCCGAGTTGGCACAGCATTCTGGGCATGTCGCGCTCGAATGCTTCGGGGTTGGGGTAGCGGTGGCGTGTGGTGTCGGAGAGGAGGTCTTCGGAGATAGAGCTGCGGCTCTTGAATCCGTCGTACCAAATATCGTAGGGGCGCAGGTCACGACCGAGATTTTTGCGTATGCGGTCGGCTACTTTTTTTACCAATGGAGAAGAGATGAGATTGACGAACAGATCTTCGATCTCTTGCGGAGTCACTTCCATCCCTGCCTCAAAGTTGCGGATGATGCCGGTGGGCTGTTGTGGCACATATTCGTCGACTTTCTTCATCGCTTTGAAATGGGCTAATATGCGCTCATAGCGGCAAGTGTCCTCCGGTGCGAGAGCGAGTTCGGAGCCATTTTTCCATGTGCGGTTGGATAGTGGCGCCCAGTCGTAGTCGGTGTTGTTGATGACTGCGGCGGGAATAGTGCCGTTGATGATATGTTGCAGAACGCTGTAGATCATCTCTTGCTTGAGGCGTGAGTCGGGAGAGTCGTTGTAGCACGATTTGATTTCGTCACGCAGATTCCAGTGTGAGAGTAGCACCATGTCGTCGGGAAACAAGCGGCGACCATCGTCGGTGAGCAGGTGTCCCATCATGATGTTGTAGCTCGCGATATAGTTTTCGGCATCGGCACTCGCTTGTCCGGCTTCGGTATATAGCTGGGAGGGAATACGAGCCGTGATAATATCGCCCATGCGAGCGTAGGCCCATTGCTGTCGCGACCACTCTTTGCCGAGGCGGTTTTTCTCTTCGAGGGTGAAGTTAGGGAAGTTGAGGATGGTGATGAATGCCACTTTGTTTTCAAACATATCGTTCCACATGTGGGAGAACGGATTGTAGGCGCTCATTATGTAGTCGATATTGGTGGGCTCGGGGCCGGCCAATATGGTGGGCAGGCTCAACTGCACGGCTACTTGGTTGGATGCGCCTAAGAGTACTTCGAAGATGGTGCTTAGTTTTGAAAAAAGTTGTTGGCGGGCAGTTTTGTCGGCCATAAAATTGTCGGCAACAAAGCGAGCAAAATCTTCTTCCGAGCCGTCGTTGTCGCGCCACAAATCGGCCGCTTGCTTTACGCCGCGCTCTATCAGAGCAGAGTCGGCAGAGGGATATTTTTGAATCAGTTGGGCTGCTATGTCGGCTGCGGTGGCTTGGCTTATAGAGCCGGCGTTGAGGTTACCTACGCACATAGAAATCAAGATAGTGAAGAGGCAGATATTGCCAAAGAAATTTCTCATGAAATAAATGTTTGAAGTGGAGGGAAGAAAAAAGGGTTGCCGAAACCGACAACCCTATCGGAGTATGATAGAATGATTGATTGGTTAGATTGACAGGCGACGGAGTGTGTTGAGCAACTCGCGATTGATGGGCTTGTCGTTTTTGATGGCCTTAGAGAACGGCACGTAGACAATCTCGTCGTTGCGCACACCGATCATGACGTTGCGTTGATCTTCGAGGAGCGCGTCGATGGCAGCTGCGCCCATGCGCGATGCGAGGATGCGGTCGTGGGCTGTGGGTGAGCCACCGCGTTGGAGGTGACCAAGGATGGATACGCGCACGTCGTAGCCGGGATATTCGTTTTTCACACGTTCGGCCATCGCCATAGCACCGCCGGTGACGGGGCTTTCGGCAACGAGAACGATTGAAGAGTTCTTTGACTTGCGGAATCCGTTTTGAATGAGTTCGGCCAGCTGGTCGACCTCGGTAGAAATTTCAGGGATGATGGCGGCTTCAGCTCCGGAAGCGATAGCACCATTGAGGGCGAGGAATCCGGCATCGCGTCCCATCACTTCGATGAAGAACAGACGCTCGTGGGAGGTGGCAGTGTCGCGAATTTTATCGACACACTCCATGATGGTGTTGAGGGCTGTGTCGTAGCCGATGGTGGTGTCGGTGCCGTAGAGGTCGTTGTCGATGGTGCCGGGGAGTCCGATGATGGGAATGTTGAACTCGTTGGCAAAAATACGTGCACCGGTCAACGAACCATCACCACCGATGACAACGAGAGCGTCGATTTCGTGGCGCTTCATGTTGTCGTAGGCGAGTTGGCGACCTTCGGGCGTCTGGAACTCTTTGCAACGAGCTGTCTTAAGGATCGTACCGCCCATTTGTATGATGTTTGAAACGTTTTGAGTCTTAAATTCTTGGATTTCATCGGTGATCAGACCGCGATATCCGCGATAGATACCTTTAACTTTTAATCCGCCGAAAATAGCCGCACGAGTGACGGCACGGATGGCTGCGTTCATACCCGGAGCGTCACCACCTGAGGTGAGGATTCCGATACATTTGATTTCTGCCATAGTATTGTTGTGAAAAAAATTAGTTGTTACGATTGAAAGTGCAAAGATAGCGAATTTAATGAATAAAGATTGTCAAGAAACGGATAAATTTTGGCAATAAGTCACGGCTCTTTCTATTTTTTTGTATTACTGTCGGACGCACTTTGGGGCTGTGCGCCCCAGCCGCTTGGCAAGCCCGCGGTGTTTTTCATATTATTAATTTATACGAAAAACGTTGCGTTCCTATTTGGATTCTTCAGCTCCACCTCAGTTCGGAATTCCCACTTTGAAAATCCTACCAGCGTCATAATCTATCATATAATATATAAAACCTGCCCATTTTCTATATTATATGATAGGTTGAGTAAATTTCTACTTTTCTTTCAACTTCTTTATACCCCTATCAAAATCGCTTTCGAGCAAATCCATTTCACGCTTGCGGTATATCTCAAATTGCGTTAACCACAAATCTTCATCTGCAAAGCGTACCGACACACGAGTAATTTCATTATCGTCTTGATAGAGTATTATTTTATTCTGTTCGTTCATTCTCTTCTAATGATTGATTATGCCACTCTATTTCTTCATCCAAAAGTTGGTCAAGTCTATCCATATATCTATCCATGAATTCCATATCCTCTCGCCAACTTTTGTTGTCTTCATACTTTTCTTCTTCGGTATACATATGATTATTTTCTATGTTTGAGAGAATCTAACAATTGTAATCCTTTTGTCGTAAGACGATACTTCTGTTTAGGGTGATTAGGACTATCAGGATATGTCATCTCTACATAGCCTTCAATCATAGAGGGTTGAATGGTGTGTTTTTTAAAATACCATTTTGACTTGTACACTTGCTTGTAAAGTAGCTTGTACACTTCTAATATTTCATCTACTGAAAGTTCGCTGCTACTTATGCTATGTATCAACATCTTAACTTGCTCACTAACTTGTACACACATTTGCTCGCTGGGTGCCGACTGGATGCCAGCTTGCACACTTACAGGTAAAGTTATACGAATAAAGTTATCTGTAAATTTGAAGCAATCTTCACCGTATGCTCGCAGAATACGGGGTATACCGGAACCTAACGACTCTACTAATTCCACATCGCGGTATATACGCATCAGTTCCTTGTTGCGTGGAATGGATATACCATTGAAGAATTCTTCTCTTGTGAGAGATTCAGGCAAGCGACCAGCAGAAGTTATCTCAAGCCTATCGGGGAATATCTCAAACTTAGGAGGAACTTCAAATGAGTAGTCGTTATGTACAATAGCATTGATGACAGCTTCGCGCAAGGCAACTTTGTTCCACAATGGAGTTTCAATGCGTTCCATAGGGGTAATTGTTGCAGCAACCTTATTCTCAATATCCAATTTATACAACACACTCTTGGTCGCTTTTATAAGAGAGCAATAACCATACTCATTGTTCTCAACTAAATCGCAACGGTCAAGGCTTGAATACTTCGCCA
>CAZWWS010000036.1:0-25210 GCA_964637445.1 uncultured Muribaculum sp. | reverse complement strand
TTTTTCCGATGAAAAATTGATGGATAGTGGAAATTAGCGAGTGTATTAGTGGGAGCGGCGGGAGGCGGCTTCCAAATAGTAGTAGTCGGCATAGACGAGGGGGACGTCGATTTCGCTGTTGGCGGGAAGATGACCGGTAGAGTGAAGCAACAGAAATCCGTGGTTGGTTCCGGGCGCTGCGCGGTAGTGTTCGGTCAGGTTGTCGACGATTCGGTCGGCCTCGGTGCGATACTTTTGAGCCGTGGCGGTGTCGACATATTGCGACAATTCATAGAGAGCCGAGGCGATGACGGCGGCTGCCGAAGCGTCGCGCGGCACATCGGGATTGTCGTTTCGCTCCGTACCGGGTACTTTCATATCCCAATAAGGAATGCCGTCGGCAGGCATATTTGGAAGCGAGAGAAACCAGTCGGCCACTTTCCGGGCATGAGCCAAATAGCGATAGTCGGATGTGTAACGATAGCACATCGTGTAGCCGTAGACAGCCCATGCCTGTCCGCGACTCCAGTGCGACGAGTCGGCATAGCCTTGAGCTGTGACGCGCATTCTGACGCTGCCATCGGTCGGGTCATAATCGACCACATGATAGCACGAGCCGTCGCTACGAAAGTGGTTGCGCAGAGTATTGTCGGCGTGAGTCACGGCGATGTCCCAATATGTAGAGTCGCCGGTGAGTTGCGTTTCTTTAAACAGCATTTCAAGGTTCATCATATTGTCGATAATGACAGGATATTTCCACACTTCGGCATTATGATCCCATGAGCGTATCAGTCCCACCGCCGGGCTATAGCGACTTATGAGTGTGCGCGCGCTTTGCGACACTACGTCGCGGTAGCTTTGCTCGCCGGTCAGTCGCCATGCTTTACCGAAACTATCGTCCATCATGAAGCCTAAGTCATGAGTGCCTTTATGCCACTGAGCCTCCTGTATGGGCCATGTGTAGGCGATGGCTTGTCGACGCCAATAGGGGTCGTGGGTATATTCATACAGCATCCAAAGATTGCCGGCAAAGAATCCGGAGGTCCAATCGTGAGGGTGTACCACCACCATCTCTCCGGAGGCATTGATAGTGCGCGGACTCACGCGACGTTGCGCGGCATTCTGCGGGAGGCGGATGGCTTGCTCTGCATCGCAGCAGGCTATCCGCATTTGCGCTGTGGCATAAGCGTAGATGTCGTCGCTCACCGTGGGACGATAATAGAGCAGATTGAAGCGCTCCTCGGGGCGAAATATTCTGTTACTGCGATATAGCTCGATATAGTCGTGTCGAGTGGTGTCGATGGATGTTGCCGTCACATAGAGGTCGCGAAGCAACTCTGTCTCTTTCTCCTCCCACTGGGCTATCTGCTTGCCCGGCCAACTATCGGGTCGACCGATGTAGCGAGCGAGGCAGTCGAGCGCACGATAGAATGAGCGTCCATCCTCCGACTCCGACTTGTCGATACGTAGCCCGATACGATTGCCGAGCATAAACACGTCGAGATAGTGAGTGAGATTATACTGCGAATAGCCCCACGACAATGTGCGCCACATCTCGTGCGGTTGCATTCCGTCGGGCTCTACTTGAGTGAATATGCGTCGCTCGGCGAATCGATTCAATATGTTCATAGCCACATCGTGGCGGCCGGTATATAGTGCCAACGCTATCGCTTGGGCGTCGTAGGCAGTGGCGTGATTGTTGAGCTGGTTCGACTCCTCGATGCCCTGAGGCGAGGTAAGTATCCAATCGAGAAGTCGACTCATCCATTTTTTCAGTTGCTTAGAGTCTTTTTTGCCCCATGATTTCGATCCGTCAAGCATATACACTCCTTCGAGCATCTCCACCATCGAATATCCGTCGAGCACTCCATAGCAGCGACCTTTTCCGCCATTCACACCCGGTATCATCTGCGAATATTCAAAGTGAGGATTCATTCGCGTAGCCGGGTTGAGAAACCATGTGCGAAGCAATTCGGCGGCCTTGGATGCATAGACTTCGTTGTCGCTCAGATACCATGCAAGCGACAAGATTGCGATACGTTCGGCCGTGACACCCAGAGAATTGCGGTCGTAGAGCAATATTTCCGGATTGACGATTCCATCGCGGTTTACGTAGGGAAGTCCATCGGTCTTTGTTGGGTCGGGGTGAAAGTAGCGCGCAAGGCTCACGTAGTCGTGTTTGTTGCCCGACGCTGCCGTGACGCTCTTGTCCATCACCGACAGAGCTTTCACATTTAGGAGTGAGTCGGCCTCCGCTATAAGTCGGTGATACGCCATGGCGTACACGTCGCGATGAAGTTGCTGTTTCACTTGCGCGAGATGGTCGCGATCCCACACCGAGCGAGCCGAAGATGTGATGATACTGCAGAGGAGAATTAAGATGCTGAATAGTCGTAGCATGGCGATAATGATTATAGTTTGCGAATTTTTATGGCAGCAAGAGTTGCTGATCCATTTATTGGAGTAAAGACGATTTTGATATGTCCGTCGGAGTCGGTTGTGGCGATATAGCGTCGAGTCATGGCCGTGCAGTAGCCCACGGTCTCAGCCGGTGAAAGATTTTCTTCTACAATATTGCCGTTGATGGCGATGGATAATCGGCTGTCGACCGATGAGACCGAGTTGTCGGAGCGTCCGAGCAGATAGGCTGATTGGGCTGCCGGTTTAGATGTGTCGGCCATCGAGATTTCTATCTCATAGCGACCTTCAATGAGGTCAAATCGATACGATTCAATATCCTTGCGATAGGTTTGATACAGAGGGCCGTCGGCGGTGAGATGTATCTCGGTCTGAGTTGAGCCATCGCTACCTCCAATATGTCCGAATGCACCTCCCGAAGTGTACGCTTGGTCGGCTAACCATGTGAGATGACTCATCGATGAGGTGTAGTAGCAGTTGGAGCCTGCATTTATCCCCAATTCCGAGGAGCCTAAGTCTAATCGCCCATTGTTTACTATAATTGGAGCAAAGTCGATGGTCATAGCGTCGGCCACACGTCGATCGCCGTAAATGCCTTCAACTTCGATATACACATCATTGCTCATCGGCACCATAAATGTTGCTGTGTAATTTTCTACTTGCCGGCTACCGACAGCCTTGCCGTCGACTTTCATCGCCACTTCCGCAAGATTGGTGTAAACTTTTACAGGCATCAACATGGGCGCTCCGTCGGCAATCACTCCGGCTCGTTGCGACCAGTCGCGCGAAGCGATATGCAGTACCGGGATATCTTGTCGCCACGCGGCTTGATAGTAGTAGAACACATCTTTTGGCTCGCGGTCGGCTCGGAGTATTCCTTTGTTGTTGATACGTGGCATCGACTCATCGCGCAGAGCCGACGAGAAGTCAATCAAGTTCCAATGCGAGGCGCCGGCGATAAATGCCGAATCCTCTATCACAGGCAGATAATGTTCCAAATAAAGTTGCTGATACTCTGAGCTGAAGTCGAATGGTCGCGGACTCAACGAGTGGAGTCGTCGGTCTGACCCTGCCCCATATTCCGACACTATGATTGGATGGCGTGGGTAGCTACGATGTTGCTCGGAAAGATATTGCTCAAATTGTGTCATGTCGCCTCCATACCAGCCTTGATAGAGATTCCACCCTACGACGTCGGTTATTTCCGATAGTCGGGTGCTATTGTAGTCGTTGCTCCCATGAAACGCCATTGTCGACAGCCGGAACGGATCCTCCTCTTTCAACACCTCCTCCAACCGCTTGGCCAGTTGCACGGCACGATCAATGGCATCCGGTCGCTCATCGCCCGATGGTGTGCGAAGCAATATCTCATTCATATAACCCCAAAGGATTACGCTCGGATGGTTGAAATGCTGGCGTATCATCTCCCGCAGCGACCGCTCGCAAGCATCGCCATATCCTTCGGAGTCGGGTACGCGGTCTATCACCGGTATCTCCTCCCACGCTAATAGCCCGAGACGATCGCACATTTCAAGTATCGCATCATCTTGCGGATAGTGAGATATGCGAATGAAGTTGGCTCCCATCTCCTTGAGCAAAGCTATGTCGTGGCGGTGCATTTCGTCCGATAATGCCACACCGATAGGTTGCCTGTCCTGGTGGCGACACATCCCGCGGAGTTTGTATGGCTTGCCGTTGAGCATAAATCCGTTATCTCCATCGAAGCTATAATATCTCAACCCCATGTCGTTGCTCACCGAGTCTAACACTCGTCCTTGATCTGCGTCGATTATCGACGACACCACGCGATAGAGTTGCGGATTCTCCGGACTCCACAGCCGAGGCGAATGTACCTCAATTCCTTCGAGTGTCACATCGATCGTAGCTCCGGCCTGCACCACCAACCGACGCTCGACAGAACCTACCGGCTGTCCAACGGGCGAAAACACTTCGTGTGTCACCAACAATCTTCGCTCCCGTGGCGAGTCGTTGGTCACCGGCGAACGAACACTTATCGTGGCTTCTTCATCCGACACTTGTGGCGAGAACAAATACACTCCGCCGGCCGACCCATCGGTGAGCGAAAAGTGCACTTCATCAGTAGCTATCAACCACACATCGCGATAGATTCCACCCATAAATGTGAAATCGGCCGAGATCGGAGGAACATCCTCGCGCCGATTGTCCACCTCTATTCTCAACCGAGCATCCTCAGCGGTGGATATGTAGGGGGTGATGTCGACCACATGAGCCGTATACCCTTCTTGATGAGAGCCTACCATCGTTGAGTCGATATACACCTCCGAGGCTTTCGACGCGGCATCTACTTTCAAGAATATTCGCTTATCGTCCCAACGTTTCGGTATAGTCAGTGTGCGAGTATACACGCCTGTTGAGCGTCGATACTCCTTTACGGTATAGGCATCGCTGTTCCATGTGTGAGGCAGATTCACTCGTGTCGGTGCAAGACTGTCGATTGCAAACGTCCACCCATCGTTGATGGTAGTCATCTCGCGGCCCGACATCGTAAATATCAAGATTGCGACTATGCTACAAGCCATCAGTCGCTTTATGATATAGGATAACATTATTAGGATTGTTTGATTTGAACAATCACAAAGATAAGCATTATTGCTGAAAAACGGAAGAATAAATTCGCGCTATTTGAGCGTCACCCCATCAATATCCGTGAGCCGAATGGTCAGTGCTTCAGCTCGGTCGGATCTGATCGACACTCTCATCGAACACGAATTGTCAAACTCCTGTTCCACGATTTTCACCTCAGGGTCTTTCACCACACGCATCACATCGTTCATCGACAGATAGGGAAAGGTAATCGCAATCTCGCTCATCTCGTGACACTCGATAATCTCTCCTGCGGCAATAGCCTCGCGAGCAGCCTCGCGATAAGCCACAATAAGCCCGCTGGTGCCGAGCTTGATGCCGCCAAAATAGCGCACGACAATAATCACAAGATTAGTTAGGTTGAACGAATTGATCTGACCTAATATCGGCTTCCCTGCTGTGCCCGACGGCTCGCCGTTGTCGTTGCTGTAAAATTCCGTCCGTGCCGCCCCTATCATATAGGCATAGCACACATGGCGAGCATCAAAATATTTCTTTTGATATATAGCCACCTGCGCCTTTGCCTCATCCGCGCTCTCTACGGGTATGGCAAATGCGAGAAACTTACTCATCTTCTCTTTATAAATGCCCTCTGAGGGCTGCGCAAGTGTATAGTATGTATCGCCCATGTCGTAATTCTTCCCACAAAGATACGCCAAAACCGCCAAATTATACGACACTCGCACTAATAATTTCTTTTTCCATGCATTTTAGCGAATTAGAAACACCTATTTTGTGCATTTTAGCGAATTAGCAATTACGTTAGCCATTGAGTTACAATAAATTACGCAATTTTACATATCCAAATCAAAAATTCGCGAATAAATGCACTATTTTGCACAAAAAAATCCTCTTTTTTTTGGAGTAATCTCGGCCTACGTTATTCTCGTTTCAGAAATTTTCTATACCTTTGAGGAGATAATAATTTCTAAACAAGACAATGCCATGCGCCGAATATTCTCTTTTGCAATCACTTTGATATTCGCAGCCTCACTATTGCAAGCTGCCGACCCCACTGCTACACGCTTCTCTCTCGACGACTGCCGCGGCACCTACAAGCCTTATCCCGTGCCGCGTCAAGCTGTGGAGTGTCCCGACTCGCTGACTCCGGTGTTTATCAATCATATAGGTCGACATGGCTCACGATTTCCGGCGTCGGCCAAGGATGCACTCACTCTGCTCTCTGCCCTTCGTCAAGCCGACTCTATCGGTACCATCACCCCTAAAGGACGCTCTCTGATGGCTCTCACCGAGCATCTCATCGCCAAGGCCGATGGGCGTTGGGGCGCTCTCGACTCGCTCGGTATGGCTGAGCAACGTGGCATCGCTTCGCGTATGTATGCCAACTTTCCCTCTCTCTTTGCCGACCGCTCAGTCCAAGCCCTCTCGTCCTACTCGCCGCGGTGCATCATGAGCATGTATGAGTTTACCCATCAGTTGGCACGCCTCAATAATCGTGTGGAGATTTCCACCACCTCCGGTCGACAGACCTCCCCGCTACTGCGCTACTTCGACACCGATGCCGACTTCCTCGACTTCCGCCGCAGCAAAGCATCAGCTGAGTCGGTCGACGCTTTCTTCGCTGCCACCGCCACATCCACCCCGATCAGCCGCATCCTCGGCGAGGACTTCCTCTACGACTCAGCCGAAGACCCCGACCGGCTATCCTATGTAGCCTATCGAGTCATCTCTTCTATGGCTGCCGCAGGCATCGGATGCGACCTCTCGCAATATTTCACCATCGACGAAGCCAACGCCCTGTGGGCATGCGCTAACATCAAGCACTATCTCGACTACTCGGCCACTACTCTCTCCACCATCCCCGCCGATGCCGCAGCTCCACTGTTGCTCTCTCTCATCACCACCACCGATGCTGCCACCACCGACTCCATATCCCCCTCTGCCATCCTCCGCTTCTGCCATGCCGAAACCATTCTACCGCTGCTCGCTCTGATGCGATTGGACGGATGTTACTACCTGACCAACTATTTCGACACCGTGGCGCGCAACTGGCAAGACTTCCACATCGCCCCAATGGCCGCCAACCTGCAGATGATACTTTTCCAAGCCGACTCCGGCACCTACTACCTGCGCGTCGACCTCAACGAAACCCCCATCCCACTAATCCCCGGCACCACCGACATCTACATCCCTTGGACCACCGCCCAAGCCCACCTCCTCCGCTTCATCCCTCTCCACCTCCTCCCCTAATCCCCAAATATTCGGAATAAATTTATAAATAATTACAACTCATCCTCTCAGCATATAAGTGTGGTAACTCAAAGATAACCAAAATGGGTTGACCTCCCAAATCGAAGGACAACCCTATCTTTTTAGTATTGCGCTAAAGTTTTGCGGACAGTAACAAATCAATAATACGCAAAAAGATTCTGCAGAGCGATTGATTTGCGTATAGCAAGGGCAGCGAAACGCGCATGGTTTCGCTGCCCTTGTTGATGGTTGTCGGAACGATGTCGACGCTTTTATTTGGCGTCGAGCTGGCGGAGGAGTTCTTCTACGGCTGTGCGTAGCTGGGTGTCTTCACCTTTCACTACCGATTCGGGAGAGTTGGCCACCTTGATGTCGGGTTCGAGCTGACTGTTTTCCAAGTAGCTGCCATCGGGGAGACGATAGCCTATTACCGGGATGCCGAATATGAGCGATGAGTCTTGCAATCGCTCCCACGACACACTGGTCATCGTGCCCGGCACCGGCATACCGACCAACTTACCTATTTCGCGGAACTTATACACCCACGGAGTGCCGTGAGCATTGCTGTAGTTGGCTTCGCATTGCACCATGATGCTCGGTTTGTTCCATCGGCGGCTGGGCATCGGACATGCTTCGCGACCGCGCACCACCTGTGTGAAATATTGCTTTCCGCTGAAGAGCACCTCTACATCTTCGTGGAGACGACCTCCACCATTAAAGCGAGTGTCGATCACTATTCCCTCGCAGAGATTGTATTTACCAAGTATGTCGGAATAGATCGTGCGGTATGAACCATCGTCCATCGACTCGATATGCACATAGCCCAATCGTCCACCCGACCAGCGCTCCACGTCGGCTGCACGTTGCTTCACCCAGCGGTCGTAGAGCAGATAGCTTTCAACACCGGCAGAGATGGGAAGCACCACTTCGTCCCATCGCTCGCCGCTTGCCGGGTCGCTGATGCCGATGAGAGTCTTCTTCCCTTTGAGGTCGCAGAGTAGAGCAGCATAGTCGGTGTCGGCATCGATCTTGTTGCCGTTGATGCTTTCGATGATATGACCGACACGGAGCTTCGAAGTCTTTCGGTCAAACGGACCTTTCTCAATCACTTCGGCCACCTTCAACCCCTCGCCACGATATGTGAGGTCGTAGAGCAATCCGAGCGATGCAGTAGCGTCGCCTCCGGCGCTCGGACGATAGCGTCCGCCTGTGTGCGACACATTCAGCTCGCCCAACCACTCGCTGAGCAGTTCTGCGAAATCGTAGTTATTGTCGATATGAGGCAAGAACTTGCGATAGGCGGCAGTCATTGATTCCCAATCTACCCCGTGCATATCAGTGCGATAGAAGCGCTTCAATTGCTGCTTGTAGACGTGGTCAAACATATATTCACGCTCTGCAGCGAGATCCATCTTCATGTCTGCGCGATATGATATGGCAGTCAACTTGCTGCCCCCCACCGGCATCTTCTTCATGCCCGAACCGCCGAGGATAAACAATGTCTTGCCATCCTTGCAAAGCTGCAACGAGCCTGCTCCGGCACCGCTCGCCACAGTCTTGGTCTCCTTCTTGCGGAGGTCAACGCTGTAGAGGTCGAAGCCATTGCCATCGTTGGCAATGTAGTAGAGATTTTCGCCATCCTTATCAGCGATAGCCGAATACATATCCGATGAGAATCGAGTGGCGCGCACTATGCGATCCTCGATGCCATCGAGTTCCACTACTATATCTTCGCTCTTGTCTGCATCCTTGTCTTTTTTATCTTTATCAGAGTCTTTATCCTCTTTTTTCTTATCGTCGTCTTTCTTTTTGTCGGCCTTTTTCTGTTGCTTTTCAAGTTCTTTGAGCAACTCATAGTCCTCCTTGTTGAGACGATAGCGGTCGTAGGCATCTTGGTTGACAAACACCAACATCGCGTCGCTCAGCGATCCCCAAGATGCGTGGCTACGCATACCATATCGGTCGGTGATAAACAATATAGCATTGCCACCCATCACCCACACAGGGTCGCCGCTGAAATATCCGCTACCGGTGATATTTGTGGTCTTGCCTTTGCCGTCGGCCGACACAATAGCCACATCCGTGTAGGGATCGTGGCCGTTGCCGATGATTTCGAGAGCAAACCATTTGCCGTCGGGCGACCAGCAATAATTAAATCCGCCATCGGTGCGATACCACTGCGAGCCATCGGTGATCTGACGCACCTTTTTCGTTTCCAGATTGATAACTTTGAGCTTGGTGCGGTCTTCGATAAACGCAAGTTCCTTGCCATCGGGCGAAAATTGCGGATAAGTGCGCTCAATCTTGTCGGACGGCATGAGCAGTTCCTCCTCGATGAGCGTAGCGTTGGGGAAGTTAAGATCCTCTTCGCGCACGATTTTTGCCGTATAGATCTGCCAGTTGCCACCGCGCTCGCTCGCATAGGCTATCGTGCGATTATCGTCGCCCCATGTGATGCCACGCTCCGCTGCGGCAGTGTTGGTGATTTTCTTTGTTGTGTTATATTCAACTGAAGTGACAAACACCTCGCCGCGCACGGTGAAAGCCACCATCTTGCCATCGGGCGACACCACCGCAGAGCCGGCTCCGCGACTCATCGACAGATCTGCCACATCGGGCATATCGTCGCGAGTGATATTAACAGCCACCTTCTTGGGCGAGCCACCGGCCACCGAGGTGTAGATTTCCCCATCGTAGGCAAAGCAAAGTGTTGCGTTGTCGGCCATCGAGAGGAAGCGCACAGGGTGAGTCTTGAACTTCGTCACAGCCTTCACTGCCGACGGATTGTCGATCGGAAACGAATACACATTCATCGACCCGCCATTGCGCTCGCTGAGCATATACACCATCTTGCCATCGGGCGAGAGCACCGGATTGCGATCCTCCCCCTCGCGGTCGGTGAGATTGGTGTGCTTGCCTGTGGCTACATCATATAGCCACACGTCGCGAGTGATCGACGATGTGTGATGCTTGCGCCATTCATCTTCAAAACCCTTGCGGTCTTGATAGAGGAAGAAATCACCCTTCTTGCTCCACCACACCATTTCGGCCGGAGTGGCAAGCACTTGCTCGGAGCGACCGCCTGTCGCATCCACTTTGTAGAGCTCGGTCATGGCCGATGTGGGAAACAATGCACTCTCGGCCGGGTCCTGAATCGAAGCAGAGAACAGCACCGACTTACCATCGGGGCTGAAAGCCCATGGAGTTTCCGAGGCAGAGTTGGTGGTCAGTCGACGAGCCACACCGCCATCAGCATCCATCACATACACATCGAAATTGCCGTTGCGGTCGGAGGCAAAAGCGATTTGCTTGCCATCGGGCGACCACACCGGATAGCACTCGTATGAGTCTTGAGTGGTGAGCTGCTTGGCATCGCCGCCACCGGCAGCCACCTTGTAGACATCACCTTTATAACAAAATGCGATTTCGCTTCCCGAAGGGGAAATAGCTACATCGCGCAGCCACAGCGGAGTCACCGCCGAGGCCGATAGGGCGGATATACCCACCGCCACACATAGCATAATCTTTTTCATATCAATATAGTTTTAATTATTTAGTATTCAAATCGATAAAGCATTGACGCTTTTATCCGTCTCATTGAAATTGACAGTATATACCATCATCTTAAACATCCTATAAATGTAATTTATAGTCGTCTTTTGAACTTAACACAAAGATATTTATTTTATTAGGAATAATCGAATATTTACTCAACAAAATCCACCATGTCTGACTTTTTACAAAAAACAGCGGTTTTTATGTCTGACTTTTTACAAAAAACATTATCTTTGCACCAAAACGAGTAAAACGTATGAGGAAGAATTATTATTCAAGAGCAATAGATCAACACTTATTGGATTGGAAAAATGATAGTAGCCATAAGCCATTGCTTCTTCGTGGAGCAAGACAAGTGGGAAAATCTTCTGCAATACGTCATTTAGGAGAGACATTCAAGTATTTTATAGAAGTAAACTTTGAAAGAGACAAGGAAATTGTGTCTATATTTACCGGGAATTTAAAACCGAAAGAAATTGTATCTAAGCTGTCGGCTTTTTATGGAGTCCCGATTGTACCAGGTCTGACGTTACTATTCTTAGATGAAATTCAAGCATGTGATAATGCAATACATAGCCTGTGGTTTTTTTACGAAGACTACCCGGAACTTCATGTAGTAGCAGCAGGTTCATTGCTTGAATTTGCATTAAAGAAGATGGCTTCGTTTGGAGTGGGGAGAGTACGCTCTCTATTTATGTACCCAATGTCGTTCGACGAATTTCTTGTAGCCACAGGACATTCAGCATGGTTAGAATTAAAGCAAAATTCTTCTCCGCAAAATCCGGTGTTTGAAGCCTTGCATGGTAAATTGGTAGAGGCTTTTCGCAACTATCTCATGGTGGGAGGAATGCCTGAATCGGTTAGCAAATGGGTTGAGACCGAGGATTATCTCAAATGCCAGCAAGTGCAGGATGATATAATTCTTGCCTACGAAGATGATTTTTCCAAGTATGAAGAAAAAGTGGATCCAATGTTGCTCCGTCAGACACTTCGTAGTGTAGCGCTACAGATAGGTAGCAAATTTGTGTATAGCCAAGTGCAAGGAGGCTATCGGGGCGAAAAAATAAAAGCAGCATTAGAACTTCTAAAAGATGCCGGATTGATTCGTCCTACGATACACACAGCCGCCAATGGGATTCCCCTTGGTGCAGAAATAAACGATAAATTTATAAAATATATATTCTTAGATAGCGGATTATTGCTACGATTGTTGGGAATGGAAAGCACAAGTGGACAATCTGAAATGTCGAAACTGATTCTCGTTGGAGCTGCCACTGACTTGGTGAATAAAGGGCACTTAACTGAAATGGTTGCAGGCTTAGAGATGCTAAAGTATAACACACCTACACAACGACATGATTTGTACTATTGGCAAAATCTTTCTCGTGGGGCACAAGCCGAGGTGGATTATGTCATCGTTAAAGATATGAAAGTAGTCCCTATCGAGGTGAAAGCCGGGACAACCGGCTCGATGAAAAGTATGTATCAATTCATGTCTGACAAGAGTCTTGAATATGGTATCCGCACATCTTTGGAAAATTTTGGAATGATAAATGCTATAGAAATCATTCCGCTATATGCTCTATCCAACATTTTTAAGTCATGACTTAGAAGCTGTTTAAACGATAATTTTTATAAATACTGCTATTTTTACGAGAGTTCGTTGTATCTTTGTAGTGGATAAATGCTTGAAATAAATGTGACTATGATACTGAACGAACGTAACACCCGCCACAGCCATGTGCTCGATGTGGCACAGCAGATGATGACTGCGGCTCGCACTGCTCCAAAAGGTAAGGGCATCGATATAATCGAAATTGCTACAATCGAGGGTACACAGGAACTTGCTTCGTTGGCTGAAATGATGAGACAAATCAGTGCCGAGACCGGCATGAAATTTTTTCTTCGAGATGCCGACAATGTCGAGGAGAGCGAGTGTGTCGTTGTGATAGGCACTCGTAGTCAGACACAGGGACTCAACTGCTGCCATTGCGGATATGCTCTCTGCGCCAACAAGCCCGACCAAGTGCCATGTGCCATCAATTCTATCGATGTGGGCATCGCGATAGGCTCGGCAGTAGCCACGGCAGCCGATTTGCGCGTCGACACACGAGTGATGTTTTCGGCAGGCTTGGCAGCTCAGCGTCTCGACCTGCTTCCGGGTTGTAAGCAAGTTTTTGGCATAGCAGTATCGGCCGGTTCTAAGAGTCCATATTTCGACCGCAAGCCCAAAGAAGTCAAATAGTGGTCAATTAGTGAGATTTATTGTGTAGAAAAGTGTAATAAAGCGGGTAAAAATTCGTATTTTTGCCGACAATAAACCATCGGTTATGAAAATATTCACCAACGAAGATATACGATCGATCGATCGTCACACCATAGAAAGCGAAGGCATCACCTCGCTTGAATTAGTGGAGCGCGCCGCCACTTCAATCACATGCGAGATTATATCGCGTTGGCGTCCGAACAAGCGCATCGCGATTTTTGCCGGTCCGGGCAACAATGGTGCGGACGCTCTCGCAGTGGCGCGAATGCTCATCGAGCAAGGCTACAATCCCGAAGTATTTCTGTTTAACATTGGAGAAAATCGTCTCAGCACCGAGTGTGCCGCTTGCCGCGACAAGCTTGTTGCGATAGGCAATGTCGACTTCACGGAAGTAACGAGCAATTTCTCGCCGCCCTATCTGTCATCGTCGGATTTGGTGATTGACGGCTTGTTTGGCTCCGGACTGCGAGAACCCCTCAGCGGCGGATTCAAAGCGTTGGTACAATATATCAACGAGTCAAATGCCACAGTGGTGTCGATCGATGTGCCTTCAGGACTTTTCGGCGAATGGAATACCAACAACATCTCGCGCAATATCGTGCATGCCGACCTCACTCTTGCCATGCAATTTCCGCGATTGTCGTTCTTCATGGCCAACAATGCCGAGATAATCGGAGAATGGAAAACTCTTGACATCGAGCTAAGCTCAGAAGCGATAAAGAATACCCCGGCTCAATACTACTTGGTGGAACGTGCCGACATCCACAATGTGCTGCGTCAACGCAAATCATTTTCCTCAAAAGCCGACTATGGCTCAGCAATGATAGTGGCCGGAAGCTACGGCATGATGGGTGCCGCTGTGATGGCTGCTCAGGGAGCATTACGCGCCGGAGCCGGAAAAGTGAGCGTCCACTCCCCTCGATGTGGATTCCACACTCTTCAGACGGCTGTTCCCGAAGCAATGTTTGACGCCGACCGCCACGACATTGCCATCTCGGATATAAATCTCAAACACGATTATTCAGCTGTGGCCGTAGGTCCCGGATTGGGCACAAACGATATGACAGTCAATGCCGTTGAGATGTTTCTCAAGCAAGCCAAGACGCCGGTAATACTCGATGCCGATGCCTTGAATTGCGTAGCAAAGCGTCCCACGATGCTCAACCATATCCCGGTGCTGTCGATTATCACCCCCCATGCCGGCGAGTTTGACCGCATATTCGGTCCTCAACTCAATGCTGAAGCCCGATTGCTCAAAGCCGTCGAGATGGCTCACTACTACAATATCATCATCGTACTCAAAGGTCATTACACGGCGATGGTACGTCCCGATGGTAAGATATATTTCAACTCGTCGGGCAATCCGGCTATGGCCACTCCCGGCAGCGGCGATGTGCTCACCGGTGTGATCTGTGCATTGCTTGCTCAAGGCTATAAGCCTGAGATAAGCGCTATCGTAGGAGCCTACGTTCATGGCTATGCCGGCGACCTTGCCGCCCAGGCTCATGGACAATATGGCGTGACCGCCGGCGATATTGCTAAAAACATAGGAATCGCCATACGCGACATTATGGCATAACGATAAACGAATTACCTCATGAAACGACTTTTGACAGCCTCCATAGCCGCCCTGCTTACTTTGGGAGCTTCGGCACAATCCACACAGCGCCTCACCGCCAATAAGGTTAATGAGTATGGACTGATATATGCACTACCCACCACCACCCTCGACATCACAATTGAGGCAGTGCATACTGTGAAGCAACCCGGAGAGTACTATAAATACGCTCGCAAATATCTCAATGCCGATCCTATCACCGAGCCCTCGGAAAGTTGGACAGTAAAGTCGGTCACCATCTCCCCGCGTGGCGTAGCCGACACCGAAGAGCAATATCTGATGCAATTCAAGTCGGGCTCTACCCCGTTTTTAGTACTTTCGGCCGACAATCTACCACTCGCCATCAATGCCGAAGCCCTCGAAATGCCAACCCCCAAACCTCCTGTAGCTGTAGAGCCTACACCGACTCCATTGCAGACCGAGGCTGTGCGCCAAGTGGTGACAGAAGAGATGATGCAAAGCCAGTCGACAGCCAAACGCGCCGAACTTGCCGCCGCTCAGATCTATGCGCTCCGCCAAAGTCGCACTGACCTTATCACCGGACAAGCAGAGCAGATGCCACCCGATGGCACTGCAATGCAATTGATCATTGATAATATTAATGCACAGGAAGCCGCCCTGACAGCCATGTTTCTTGGCACCGAGCAGCAATCGACAGCCGTGAAGACCATATCCTATACCCCTGCTGAAGAGGTGACAAAGCAAGTTATAGCCCGCATCTCGGCTATTGATGGCATCGTACCTTCCGACGACCTATCGGGCGATCCCATCTATCTTACACTCACCATCACCGAACGCGGAGAACTTCCTATCAACGAGAAGGGTGAAGTAAAACGCTTTCCAAAAGGCGGCGTAGCGTATCGCATCCCGGGTAGCGCAGCCATAGATATAGCCTACGATGGACAATTGATGGCATCGGCAAAAATTGCAATAGCCCAATATGGAGTTGTTTTCGGACTTAATCCGTCGATATTTACCGACAAGAAAGCTCCTGCATATCTTCATTTCGACCCGACTACCGGAGCAATTATCGAACTTGGCACTATTCGTCAAGGAGAAGATTGACGAAGGAGAAGTAGAGCCGCCGAAACTCCGACATCGAGTCACTACGGATGTAAAAACAATGTCAATGAACTCTGCGAGAAACCTCATGGACGATTTCTCGGTGCAAAGTTACGTCCAAAAACAGAGCACTATTATGTCATTATGTCACATTAGCAAAAAAAATGTAATACGACAAGGGCAGCCGGTTTATAGGGAATAAATCGAGGGCGTAAATATTCGTTATTTCAGCGTTTATTTGTAACTTTGCGGTCGCAATTAATAATTTATTCATCAGCGTGGAAACTAAATATATATTCGTAACAGGAGGCGTTGTGTCCTCGTTAGGAAAAGGTATTATCTCCTCGTCGCTTGCATGCCTGCTCAACGCACACGGATTTAGGGTAACGATCCAAAAGTTCGACCCATATATCAACATAGATCCGGGTACGCTCAATCCATACGAGCACGGCGAGTGCTACGTCACCGCTGATGGCCACGAAGCTGATCTCGATTTAGGTCACTACGAACGATTTACCAATACCCCGACCTCCAGAGCCAACAATATTACAACAGGTCGTATCTATCAAAATGTAATCAACAAGGAGCGTCATGGCGACTATTTGGGCAAGACAGTGCAGATAGTGCCTCACGTGACCGACGAGATAAAGCGCAATATAAAGCAGCTCGGCAACACCGGACAATTTGACTTCATAATCACCGAAATAGGCGGCACAGTGGGCGACATCGAGTCGCTCCCCTACTTGGAGAGTGTACGCCAACTCCGATGGGAATTGGGAGCAAATGCTTTGTGCATCCACCTCACCTATGTGCCCTATATAGCTGCAGCCAAGGAGCTTAAGACTAAGCCCACCCAACACTCGGTGAAGAAACTTCAAGAAGTCGGTATTCAACCCGACATACTTGTGCTTCGTACTGAAAAGGAACTCACAGCAGAGGCTCGACGAAAAGTAGCATTGTTCTGCAACGTATCAGCCGAAGCGGTAGTGCAGTCGGTCGATGTGCCGTCGATCTATTTGGTTCCCATAAAGATGCATGAGCAAAAACTCGACGAGACTGTGCTCCGACTTACACAGACACCCGACAATGGAAGATTTCAGATGGATCAATGGCTCGACTTCCTCGACAAGATGGACAATGCCGAAAAGGAAGTGAAGATTGGCTTGGTAGGCAAATATGTGGAACTTCCCGATGCCTACAAGTCGATAAATGAGTCGCTTTTTCAAGCTGCCACATACAATGATCGCAAACTGCAACTAACACTTCTCCACTCCGAAAAGCTCAACGACAGCAATGTAGAAGAGATGCTCAAGGAGATGGATGGTGTGATTATCGCTCCCGGATTCGGTCAACGCGGTATCGAAGGGAAGTTTTCGGCGCTCAAGTGGTGTAGAGAGCATGATGTACCCACGTTTGGCATCTGCTTAGGCATGCAATGTATGGCCATTGAGTTTGCTCGCAATGTGCTCAGACTTGCCGATGCCAATTCCACCGAGATAGACCCGAAGACCCCCTATAATGTGATAGACTTGATGGAAGAGCAAAAGACAATCTCCAACTTAGGAGGTACGATGCGCCTTGGCGCTTACGAATGCTATCTGCAAGAAGGTTCTAAAGCCGCTCAAGCCTATGGCGCTACCGATATCAAGGAGCGTCACCGCCACCGCTTTGAGTTCAACAGCGACTATCGCGAGCAATTTGAAGCGGCCGGAATGAAATGTGTCGGGATAAATCCAACAACCGGGCTCGTCGAAGTGGTGGAAATACCCGAAAAGCGATGGTATATCGGGACACAATATCATCCGGAGTATTCCAGCACAGTGTTAAATCCCAATCCAATATTTATCGACTTTATTAAAGCCGCAATCAAATACGGCGAAGAACGAAAATAATTAAATTTAATAATATAACTCATTAAAAAATCAGAATGGACAAGAACACCCTTCTCGGAATGTTGCTCATGGGCGCAATAGTGTTTGGCTTCATGTGGCTTAATCAGCCCTCGGAGGCCGAACTCGAAGCACGCCGTCAAGCACAGATGGAAGCTGCAACGCAACAGGCCGAAACCGTTGCCCAAGACAAAACAACCGTAGACACAATCACAAGCGCCGAAGCAGCCTTATTGGCCACAACCATCGAGCAGTATGGCACACAGGACACTATCGATGGTAAGCCATGCGCACGCTTGGCCACCCAAAAAGTAGACCTCACCCTCTCAGGGTCGACAATCAATGGTACAGTTGCCGTAGGAGACACTGCAATCAACGTAGCCGATGTGATCGGCAACCGCATGATGGCATTCTCCCCCGCTGTAGCCAACGAAGCAGTCGGCAATTTGAAATCGACTCTTCGCGACTTGGCGAAATATCAAGGATTTGCCAGATATTTGGCCGGCGACTCTACAACAGTGAAGTTGGAAAACTCATTGCTATCGCTCGACCTCAGCACAAAGGGCGGTGTGATTTCAAAGGCTGTATTGAAAGACTATTTGGCCTACGACAGCACCAACGTCACACTCTTTGACAGCTCAGCCAACAACATCTACAGCTTTGCCCTCACCTCCGAGAGCCAACGCTTCGACACTCGCGACTTCTACTTCACACCGATACAGGAGAACGACTCGACCGTGTTGATGAAACTCGACCTCGGCAAAGGCGCAATGTGGGGCATCCGCTACTCATTAGGTGCCGACAGCTATGTAGTGAAGATGGACATCATCCAGCAAGGTATGCAAGCCATCATCCCACCATCGACCTCATCGATGGACTTCTATTGGCATCAAAAAATGCGTCGCCAAGAGGCCGGACGAATGTTTGAAGAGCGCAACTCATCGCTCTATTACAAATATGCCGGTGGAGATGTGGAATATCTTAGCGAGACAAGCGACGAAAGCGAAGAGACCAATGAGCGTGTGCGTTGGATTGGCTTTAAGAACCAATTCTTCTCGGCAGCGTTTATCCCCACCACCTACTTCTCGATGGGCGATTTCGAGTCGAAAGCACTCAAGTCCGACGCTATCTATCTCAAAGACCTGACTGCTACTGCTGCTTTGGATTACACCGCCGGCAATGCCAATCCGGCATCGTTCAACATCTTCTTAGGCCCTAATGAATATTCTCTATTAGATGACATCGATGCCCAAATAGCCCCCGACGAAGACTTAGAGTTGACACGCCTCATCCCGTTAGGATGGTCTATATTCCGTTGGATTAATACTTGCGTGATTATTCCTATCTTCAACGTCCTCGGCGGATGGATAAGCAACTACGGCATCGTGATATTGCTGCTCACCTTGTTTATCAAGCTCATCCTCTTCCCCTTCACCTACAAGAGCTACATCTCACAAGCCAAGATGCGCGTTCTCGCTCCGGACATCAAAGAGATCAACGAGAAATATCCCGGACAGGAAAACGCCATGACACGTCAGCAAAAGACAATGGAGCTATACAGTCGCGCCGGAGCAAGCCCATTCTCAGGCTGCTTGCCGATGCTGCTCCAAATGCCGGTGCTCATCGCAATGTTCGCATTCTTTCCATCGAGCATAGAGCTTCGTGGCGAATCGTTCCTTTGGGTTAAAGACCTTTCGGCACCCGATGCCATCGTCTCATGGACAGGCAACATTCCATTTATCACCGAGTATTTCGGCAACCACATCAGCCTCTTCTGTCTGTTGATGACAGTGACCAACATCCTCTACACACGCATCAATATGCAGAACCAAGCCGGCAGCGCATCGATGCCCGGCATGAAGTGGATGATGTATTTGATGCCGATCATGTTCTTGGTATTCTTCAACAACTACGCCGCAGGTCTTAGCTACTATTACTTCCTGTCGCTATTGATCACCATCATCCAAACCTACATCTTCCGTCGCGCAGTCGATGAAGACAAGGTGCGTGCAGCAATGCGCGAAAACGCCAAGAAGCCTCGCAAGAAGAGCGGATTTATGGCTCGATTGGAAGAAGCACAACGCCAACAGCAAGCGATGCTCCGCGAGCAAGAGAAGCGCAAAAAACGCTAATCCGCCCCTCCGCAACATTGATCAAAATATAAAATCAGCTCCCCGAACGCTCTCACTGAGCCACTTCGAGGTGCTGATATTTTTTTGACCTAATCAAAAGCCGAGCACTGCGGTCGAAGCAATGCCCGGCTATGGGGTATCGATTTATTGACATTGTCAATCGTCGACTCTCAGAAACTCGCCTTTGCTACCAAAAACGAGGTCGGTGCCACCGGTCAGCTCCACTTCATATTTAGAGCCTTCGCGTGTGATTTCACGAATGCTGTGACCGGGATAGTTGGCTCCTACATATTGGCTTATCTTAGCCGGGATGAGCGAAGTAGGCACAGCCACTTTGCGCGATGACACTTCGGTCCAATTACCACGCGAGTCAAACTCTATGCGAGCACCACTCTTGAGCACCACTTCATAGTCGGTCGAAAACATACCTTTATCCTGCTCGGCATAAAGGATTTCGTCGCTTGGAAAGTGTCGTGCAATAAACATACGAGCCTCTTGAGGCAACTGCGTCTGATCGATGCGTTGGTCTTCGGCTCTTAGGGAGAGCGACAGCGACGACACTATCATCGCCATGGCTATCAACAAGGTCTTTTTCATAATCATATTTGTTAGTTAATATAAAAACAAGCGGGCCCTACCGATAGTTCGCGATTGGCAAGAAAAAAACTATTTCTTGACAGCTATTTTCTCTACGCGGCGCACATGACGACCGCCCTCAAAGGGAGTTTCAAGAAAGGCATCGACAATCTGCAAAGCCAACACCGGCTCGATGAAACGTGCCGGAAGCACCAATACGTTGGCATCGTTGTGCTGACGTGCCAAGCGAGCCAACTCCACTGTCCAGCAGAGAGCAGCGCGAATACCTTGATGCTTGTTGAGTGTCATCTGAATACCATTACCGCTACCGCACATTGCTATACCGGGATAGCAAGCATCCGACTCTACCGCTTCGGCACATGGATGGGCAAAATCGGGATAGTCACAGCTATCGGTGCTGTTCGTTCCAAAATCTACATACTGAATGCCTTGCGATTCGAGGTATCCTTCGATAATGCTTTTGAGTTCGTAGCCGGCATGGTCGCTACACATTGCTATTTTTTTATTCTCTTTGAGTATAGACATCGCTTATGATTAGTTTGAGATTATTGTTTGAGTGACAAATATAATAAAAAATTGCGAGAATCGCCGACATTATGGACAGAATATGTATCTTTGCATCATGGCAAAAGTATTAGAGAGAATAAAGTGCCGACTGAGAGGGCTGTCGTTTCGCACAGGAGTGATAGTGCTAACGCTCTGCATTCCGTGCTATATATTGTCGTTTGCGCAGATGCTCCTCCCCATATCCGTCACAGCAAAGGGGGTGCTTTGGGTGATACTTTACGGATTGGCAAAAACCTTTCAATACACCGGACTGCTAATCATCGGCGCTGAGGGAGTGAAGCGAATAAAAACATGGTGGCGAGCGCGTCGCGGAAAGGAAAATTAATCCTCAGAGGTGGCAGCGGCTTCCACGGCAGAGAGTTTGCGTCCGCCTAAATTAAATGTGTAGATAAGATTGATAGCTCCGGCAAACGAGCTGCGTCGCATACCATAACCGGGGACATACCACGGATCGCCATATTTATTGGCACTTTCGTGAAGTATCGAGTGATACTTCAGCGCCCAACCCAACGAGAAATTTTTGACTATCTCAACTCTCAATCCGGCGAGGAACTCCATATACCCTACGGTCGATTTCTGATTTGGAATCCGAAACGGCTCGGTTTCATCCCAATAGCCGGGACGCAATGCTGCCGTGACGTCGTAGGAGAAGTTGGTAAAGCCATATCGCAGACCGAGATACACCTGGTAGCGCGAGTCGGAGCGATAGAAAAAGTTGTAGTTCATACCTAAGCGGCAGTAAAGCGCGGTAGAACTTTTATAAGTGTAATTGCCATCATCGGGAGTGTCGTTGGCAGAGCCAAAACCTATTTCAACAACGGGTTTGAAGCGATTGTAAAGACTCAATTCAGCCCACACTTCTCCACCGCCGTAATTATTGCCGAAGCAACGCATCAACGGATCCCAAATGTTTACACCCACGCTCACGGCATGAAACTTGGGGTAGACATTGACCGCCACCTCTTTCACTTGCGCCGTGTCGGGCACTTCGCGACCGGTGATGGTGTCGAGCAATATCGTATTGCCTTGCGAGTCCTTATATTGCACGAGGCCTGCCATCTTCGATTTTTCAGCAGCCTCAGCTTCTTTGACCTTGGAGTTTGGCTCTACGGGAGTTATGCGACGCTGAGCATCGACTGAAAAGCCGACAGCCAACATCGTCAGAACTATGAACAAATATCGTGTAATCATCATTGGTCTTCTTCACTTGTGCGGAAATAGATGCGAATACGCTCTATATCGGCATTGGTTATCAACATATCGATGAGTCCTACTGAGTCGATCAAATGGCGCGTATAGGTGTAGGACGACACCGAGTAGCGGAACATTGCTCCACACTCCTCCGACACGAAATAAGGTATCGACGAGTAGTGGAGTGTAATGGTGTCGTTGAAGCGTGGGTCGCTCAACGCTTTCTGCTCATAGTGGATAAAATATGACGTCGACGACTGCGTGGAGCGCAACGGGAGATATACCGAACTAACGGCCGAGCCGTTGAAGATAAGCAATGAGTCGTTGGGAGCGTCTACACCGCCTATCGAAATCGAATCGACCGAGATGGCGGCCTTCGTCTGATAGGAGTAGAACTTCGCCAACGGAATACTGTTCTGATTGTCGTAGCATCCCGATGTGTTGCAACCGGCAAGCAACATAAGCATCACAGCCAAGCTCAATATGGTAGCAATCGCCCTCATCAGTCGTTGACCTCCGATTTTAGTTCTTCTTCGATTTCATACTCATTGCGACGATGAGAGTTGCGCACGATAAGCTCGCCGAGAAATCCGGTGAGGAATAGCTGCGTACCCAATATCATGGTAGTCAGCGCGATATAGAAATATGGCTGATCGGTCACCAATCGATAAGGCTCGCCGCTCCACATACTATAAAGCTTCCATCCGCCAACAATCATCACCGCCAACAATCCTATCACAAACATCACGCTGCCCAACAGCCCGAAGAAGTGCATCGGCTTGGCGCCAAAGCGTCCGGTAAACCATAGTGTCGCCAAGTCCAAATATCCATTGACAAATCTGTCGAGGCCAAACTTCGTAGTGCCATACTTTCGTGCTTGGTGCTTCACCACCTTTTCGCCTATCTTGGTGAAACCGGCATTTTTGGCGAGATATGGGATATAGCGGTGCATATCGCCATATACCTCGATATGCTTCACCACTTTGTTTCGGTAGGCTTTCAGTCCGCAATTGAAGTCGTGCAAATTCTTGATACCACTCACCTTGCGAGCCGTAGCGTTGAACAGTTTGGTTGGAATGGTCTTCGATAGTGGGTCGTAGCGTTTCTGCTTCCAACCCGATACCAAGTCGTAACCCTCCTCCACTATCATGCGATATAGTTCGGGAATCTCATCGGGACTATCCTGCAAATCGGCATCCATGGTGATGACCACTCGACCTCGTGCGCGAGCAAATCCGGTGTTCAGCGCCGGCGACTTGCCATAGTTGCGACGAAACGACACGCCACCAATGGCGGGATTTTTTGCGCGCAAGGCGTTGACCACCTCCCACGACTCGTCGGTAGAGCCATCGTCGATAAACAACACCTCGTAGCTGAACTTGTTTTCGTCCATCACACGTTCGATCCACGAGGCCAATTCGGGGAGCGATTCAGCCTCGTTATATAAAGGGACTATTACCGAAATATCCATTGTCGTTGCAATTATATTTTTTGATCGTTTATTCTATTTCTTATATCTGCGAGCTTTCACTATCGCGGCTACTATCATCGAGAGAAGCATACCGGTAAACACCGATGAACTGATAGTGCGAATGCCTATCTCGACGGCACTCGGCAAGGCTTTCTGCTCGATCATCTGCGTCAGTTGCGCTGCAATCTCTTTGCCCACCGGCAATCCGGAGGTATTCAGTATCTCTATCGAGGTCTGCAACTGCTCTACAATCACGCCAGGATTCAGCCATCGGAGATAGACTATCAGCACCGTAGCAGAGATGAGCGAGCCGAAGAAAAATATCAATATTCCATACATCCAAAGGGTGGAAAATATCGATTCTCCTTCCTCCTCGACATACATCCGGCGAAGGCACTTGTAGATAATCACGGGCACACCCACCATCATTATCAAAGCCAACAAGTTGAGCATCGGCGACGACACCGAGTGAGTCATACACATATACAGCACCGAGAGATAGAGACCGAAATACAGCCCCGTGTCAGCTCCGCGTCGGAATATGGATTTTTGCTCGTCGACCATTGGATTTAATACGATTGGTTAGCCTATGCAAAGTTACAACAACCTCTCGGCAAATGCAACTATCTGCCGAGCAAATCTTTCCATGCCAATTACCCCGAATATATTTACGTCACTCAAAATCCTACACCTCTCCAAACAAAATCGCTATGATAAATCCAAACCAAATACACCTTTTAAGAGCTGTTATAAATTCGTTTTATGCACTTAAGCAATACAACTCTATATTTGCAAACTATCCCAAGTAGGATTATCGAAAGTATTAGTTTAATGCCATATAATCCCCAAAAATAAAAATATAAATTGAATAAATACCCCCTATTATCTCTTTTTATAAGTATTCCACTTTGCTTTATAAATTCCTCTTCAAATCCATTAATTGTTGATATTATATCTGTAATAGGGACGTCATGTTTCGGATCAAAAACAGGCATAAATTCATCGCCCAACTTCCCAATTACCAATATTTTAGGATTGATAGTATCAAATACATTATACCTGAATCTTACTACCTCATCTGTTGATGGCAGATATATATAATAGTTTACATAATAATCCAATGTATTGCTTGTACTACTATATTTTTCTTTATAAATCCCTAAATGTTTGTCTGATGGGATATTATCAATCGTAAATTTCTTGATTTGGTCTCTATCTTGCGGTTGCGGATTTTGAATACAAAATACTTGATTTGCATATCTATTAATATCGCCACCTAATATTGACAATCCACAAACAATCAACACAAGGGCTATAATTATATATAATATTATATGTAAATACTTCATCACTTACTATCTCGTTTTCTTTTTTTATACATTCCTATTTTATAAAAAAGTATTCCTGCCGCTTTGCTCCACAGATAACGCTTGCTAATTGGATTTGCATTATTTGATATTGATATAGCCTTATTTGCAAAATCAATATCGGCCTGATAGGTATCAATTGAATGAAAAACCCCATCTAACCCTTTTGCTCCAACAGCATCATAAGCTCTGTCGTGTTCCCATGCTGCAAAATCCAAGTCATCAATCGGAGGAATAGAATAGGCGTCATCACCATTTTCTG
>CAZWWS010000035.1:0-26107 GCA_964637445.1 uncultured Muribaculum sp. | reverse complement strand
ACAATCGGGTGATGTCTTGTCTCTGCAACTGTTGCGGAGATTAAGCTAATCTACTGTTCTTCGATTAAGCAGCAAGAGCGTAGTTATTTTCGCCATTTAAACTTGCGATGTCCCTGATTAAAGAGCGTAGGCATCATTGCTCTGCATGCTTACACACCACTTCTACACGCTGTCAAAACCGGTCAGCCCCGATAGTGTCGTATAAGGATTGCAAAATTACATTCTTTTTGTGGTTTATACAATAGAGGATTGTGGAAATTTGGTTAAAAATTAAGTTTGAATGCATAACAAAAGGTAACAATGGAGATGCGGAGTGGGTTATGTGGATTATTTGATGTAATTTTGCGGCCGAAAATTTGTATATGATTGAAGATGAAAAGAAAAAACAATCCATCGCTTGGAGTGTCGATAGTGCCGATAGTGGTATTGATTGTGTTGCTCGTGATGGCTATTGCTAAAAATGGAGCAGAAGCGGCTCTGTCGTTAAGCCAGATAATTTTGCTTGTGGCATCGGTAGTGGCTTATTTGTTGGCTCGAATTACCACTCGACGTGGTGGGCGAGTGGTCTGGATGGGATTGGTGAAAAGTGCGCGACAGATACTGTCTTCTATCCCGATATTGCTACTGATTGCTACAATCTCAGCTACATGGATGCTCAGTGGAGTGGTGCCGACATTGATAGATTATGGTTTGGAAATTATTTCTCCGCGCTTGTTTTTGCTTATTGCTTGTGGGGTGTGTGCCGTGATATCTGTGTTGTCGGGTAGTTCATGGACCACTATTGCTACGATTGGTGTGGCATTTATGGGCATAGGTACTGTGTTGGGTTATAGTGAGGCGTGGATTGCGGGTGCTGTAATTTCCGGTGCTTATTTCGGTGATAAATGTTCTCCATTGTCCGATACTACCGTGCTGGCGTCGTCGACTTGTGAGGTAGGACTGTTTACTCACATAAAATATTTGATGATAACCACTATTCCTGCATTAGTGATTGCGCTGGCTGTTTATGGCGTGGTCGGGTGGGTGAGTCCGGTGGCTGATGCTGTTTATTCCGACGATATGCTGATTTATCTGCAAAATACATTCAACATTACGCCATGGGTGTTGTTTGTGCCAATAGCAACGGTTGTCATGATATGTTGCCGGGTGAATACATTGGTTACATTATCGGTGAGTACGTTGCTGGGCTTGGTTGCAATGTTTGTATTTCAACCGCAAGTGGTGGAAATGCTCTCTGCCGGTGATGGTGAGATTAATTATGTCGCAATATGTGCGAGAGTATTGTTCGTGGATACGGCGGTGGATACTCATCATGAGTTGCTTAATTCGCTGGTGTCGACATCCGGTGTGAGAGGTATGCTGCCCACGGTGTGGCTGGTGCTATGTGCGATGGTATTTGGCGGGATGATGCTTGGAACGGGAATGCTTGGTGCTATTTCACGAGCGTTTACTCGTCGGTTGGTGTCGGCGAGAACGACCATTGGCGCTACGGTGGCAAGTGGATTGTTTTTGAATGCCACAACAGCCGATCAGTATCTGTCGATTATAATCGGGGGTAATTTATATAAGAATATATATAAGCGTAATGGACTTGAGGCTCGCTTGTTGAGCCGAACACTTGAAGATTCGATATCAGTGACATCAGTGCTGATCCCATGGAACTCATGTGGTATCACGCAGGCTACTGTGCTTGGCGTCGCAACATTGACCTATTTGCCATATTGTATATTCAATATTGCAAGTCCGTTGATGTCGCTGTTGATAGTGAGTATAGGGTGGAAAATCAAGCGGCTTAAAGTGTAAGCACAATGTTGTGCTCGTCGGCTATGCGTCGCATATTGATGATGGCGTAACGCATACGTCCGAGAGCGGTGTTAATGCTGACGTTGGTTGCGTCTGCAATCTCTTTGAAGCTCATGTTGCGATAGTAACGCATGATTAGTACGTCGCGTTGGCTTTTTGGAAGAGCTTTAACTATGCGCTTCACATCGTCGTGGATTTGCTCTGTGATGATGTGGTCTTCGATATTGTCTTCGCAGAGGTCGCGACGATTAAGGAGGTCTGTCTCCGTTTCGTCGCATGAAACATTATTCTCCGACTTTTCTTGACGGAAAAAGTCGATGATTAGGTTGTGGGCGATACGAGAAATCCATGCTGAAAATTTGCCGTTTTCAGTATATCTGCCTTGTTTTATGGTCATAATGGCTTTTACGAAAGTCTCTTGAAATATATCCTCTGCAAGATCTTGGCTCTTGACGATATGTAGTATATAGGAATAGACTTTCTGCTGATGCCTACGCAACAGAGTGTCGAATGCTTCGTTTTTACCTGAAGCAAATGATGCTACCAACTGTTCGTCAGTGAGCTTGGAAAGTGTATACATTACTTAAATTTTTTTGTTTTAGAGTAATGGTTGGCGATAGGCAAATTTGGTTTAAAAAGTTGGAAAAATTGGTTGTTATTTTGTTCAGCATTCTCGGCAAAATTACGTCTTGAAATTGATATGTGCAAGAAAAAGGTGATTTTTTTTGAAAAAAAAGTGGTTGAATGGGCAATAATTTGGAAAATTTTCGTTGTGAAATGCGACAGGAGAAGTCCGTTTTGGGCTTCTCCTGTCGCGGTTGTGAGTTGGTGGATAGCTATTAATTCCAATAATCGGCTTCGGGTATGTCGTAATCGGCGGGAAGTCTGTGGTAGCTAATGTAATCACCATAATCGCCATCTTCGTCAATATAGTACATAACCAATAGATCGTTGGTGAGGGTTTCAATCTTATAATATTCGTCACCGTATAGTACTAAATGCCCGTTTTCGATTTTCCAGTCACCATGTTCTCCTACCCAATAATTTCCGTAGCCCCATTGGATGCTGTATGAGCCATCGGAATTGAATGTTGCGATTTCGGATTCATCGTCATCAGCCCAAGAGCCAACGATAGATCCGGCGGGATTGTCTTCGTCATCGTCGGAGCAAGATGTTGTAAATCCTAAAAATAGGATTGATAGAAAGATTGTGAGTAATTTAGTTGATTTGTACATAAATAAATGGGTTTATTTGTTAAACAATTGTGTGCAAAGTTAATCTAAATGCAATGGGATGGAATCTTTTATTCGTCGGAATATCCGACTATGGTGATGGAACATTAGACGATATGGCGTGAGTTTCTGAAAAAATACAGGTCTTAAATAATAATATAAAGAAAGGAGCGTTATTGTAATAGATGAAATAAAAAACTGATTGCCTATGCAAAAAAACTCTACTCCAACACAAAATTTAATTTCATCACAGGCGGTACAAGAAAAATCACAATCGACACCACGTAGATCGACGATTGATTTTCTTAAACAATTTGCTAGGGCGTATCATTTTGAATCGCAAATGAAGGCTTCGCTCGGCGGAATGGTGATGAATTAAAAGAAGAAAAAAATCGGCAGAAATGTTTCAAGCATCTTTCTGCCGATTTTGCTATTTAAGAAACTTCCTATTCGCTGTCATTAACTCGAATAAATTCACTGATTGAGCCATTTTCATGCTCGATATCTTGGACGATAAGGCGTGTTTTGTCTAATAACTTGATTTGATAATATTCATCGTCATCAAATAAGACGATAACACCATTTTGTAATTTCCAACTTCCATATTCGGGCGCATAGTTATTTACCTGCCAAACAAAAGAACCATCAGAGTTGAAAGTCCATGTATAACCGGGATGACCGCTGCTACGATCGATTTCGCGCCATTTTCCGATGAGTAAATCAGCTTGAGGAAAGGAGTTGTCGTCGGAAGAACAAGAAGAAAATAAAACCATGAAGATGGTAAAAATGATAGCTATTGGTTTTGAAAATTTTGTCATAGTTATAAATTTTACGAATAAAAAATGAATTTGTTCCGAGATGAGGAAAATTGTCGGGGGTGAGTGAATTTTTGTGTTTGCTGTCATACGAAATGGGTCTGTTAAAAGGTTATGAATGTGTTGAGTCCAAAAGTTTTGTCGATGCTATTGTAGAATGGGACACAGGATATTGATTGATGATTGTTGCATTTTGCCTTTTTGAAACATTTGGGGTAAAGCCAATAAGCAAATTTTGTACTCAATATTCCGATGCAGGCACCTGCAATTACGTCGTTGAGATAGTGTCGTTGGTTATAGATGCGGAGATAGCCGGTTATGGCCGCTATGGCATATCCTGAATAGCCAATCAGAGGGGATACGTCGTAGTATTCTTTGTATAAAAATTCAGCACCCATAAATGCTGTTGCTGTGTGTCCGGATGGAAATGAATTACGAGCATCGCTGTCGGGACGTTTTTCTTTGAAAGTGTGTTTCATGGAATTTACGAGTATGCCCATAGTTGCGTACGACATAGCAAGAATGGCGGTACGATCCCAAAATGAATGTTTTCCCTTTACTCCGCATAGGTTAAGTCCGTAAACTGCTATCATTTGAGAATATTGAAGGTAGTCGTCTGCATTTGTGCGGTGATTGCCGTCGGCTGAAAGTTTTTGTTGTATGCAATTTCGCTGTTTGACGAGCCATCCATTGCTTGCGCATAAAGCAGATGCACCGAAAATGGCTGTAGGAATTAAAACCTCTTTTAGAGATAGTCGATGAGTGTTGTCGACCCTGCAGGTGTGAGTGGAGGTCACTGATAAACTGTCTGTTTCTGTTTGTGCCGACAGATGCACATTTGAGCACAAAAGGGTGCAAATGGATAGAATGCAACCTTTTGCGCATGACGTCTTTTTCATCTACGCTAAGTTTTTTTGCGCGGACTATTTCTTCGATAATACGGGTGTCGCACAAACACTTCAGGTATGATAAAAATAAAGCATGGACTTCACTTATCATACTCTGAGGTATTTGGCGTAACCCGTATAGACAATAAGTTCCATCCACGCTATGCGCAGACGTCTACTGAACCTATTCGAGTCTATACATCTTCTAATCGCCAAATTTTCAGAGTGTATCGAATATTAGCAAACGCAGTGGTTAATAATATGTTAATTTAATCGTTTATTTCATTCGTTTATGATTTGGTGGACTGCAAAGTTAGGCAAATTTGGCGTATTTATATTGAGCAAGCCGATTTTTTTTGAGGGAATAGTTGTGTTTTTGCGATAAAAGTGCTACCTTTGCAGACGTTTTTCAACACAATAACAAATAAATTAAAACAAAATGAATCATTACGAAACCGTTTTCATTTTAACTCCCGTTTTGTCTGAAGCTCAGATGAAGGAAGCGGTAGAAAAATTCACTAAGTATCTCACCGATAAGGGTGCGACTATTGTGAACGAAGAGATTTGGGGCTTGCGCAAGCTCGCTTATCCTATCCAAAAGAAGTCGACCGGATTCTACACTCTCGTGGAATTTGATGCTAATCCCGAAGTGATTAAGAAGCTCGAAACGGCTTATCGTCGCGACGAACGCGTACTTCGCTTCCTTACTTTCCGTCTCGACAAGTATGCTGCAGAATACGCCGCAAAGCGTCGTAGCCTCAAATCAAAAGTTAATGCACCTAAAGAAGAAGTAAAGGAGGATTAAGTCATGGCACAAGCACAATCAGAAATTCGTTACCTCACTCCATTGTCGGTAGATGTTAAGAAGAAGAAATACTGCCGTTTCAAAAGAAGCGGAATCAAGTATATCGATTACAAAGATCCCGAATTCCTCAAGAAGTTCCTCAACGAGCAAGGTAAGATCCTTCCCCGTCGTATCACCGGTACTTCTTTGAAGTTCCAACGTCGTGTGGCTCAAGCTGTGAAGCGTGCTCGTCATTTGGCTCTTCTTCCCTATGTAACCGATTTGATGAAATAACTTAAAGCTAAGGAGAAATAATTATGAAGATTATACTTAAAGAAGACATTTCGAACCTTGGTTACAAGGACGATGTAGTAGAAGTGAAGAACGGCTATGGTCGTAACTACCTCATCCCCCAAGGCAAAGCCGTAATTGCAACTCCCTCGGCTCTTAAGATTCTTGCTGAAAACCAAAAGCAACGTGCTCACAAACTTGCTCAAATCAAGGCTGATGCTGAAGCACTTGCAGCTTCACTCGAAGGTGTGGCTCTTACTATCGGTGCAAAGACAAGTTCTACCGGCACTATCTTTGGTTCAGTAAACAATATTCAAATTGCTGAGGCTCTTGAGAAGCTTGGACACAATGTAGATCGCAAGGTAATCTATATTAAGGAAGCTATCAAGGAAGTAGGTAATTACACTGCTACACTCAAGCTCCATAAGGAAGTTTCTGTAGAAATTCCTTTTGAAGTGGTTTCTGAATAATCAATCAGTAATTAATATACGCAAGGGCGCTTTTCAACAAATGGAAAAGCGCCCTTGTTGCGTTTTGTTCGGTGCTAAAAATCGACATTCGCTTAAAAAATAGCGATAATTTTGGCTTATTTGCATTAGAATTGTTATCTTAGCAGAATTAATCCAATAAAAATATATGACGTCGCTTTCATTCAGTGTCACTTGGGTGTATTGGTTGTTGATGGTGTTGTATGCGTTCACCATCTTAGGTACGGTGGCTGTTATCGTGTCGGAAAATCGTAATCCTGTCAAGTCATTGGCTTGGGTGATGGTGCTTTTGCTTGTGCCGCTCGTTGGCCTTATTATATATTTATTTTTCGGTCGCAGTCTCAAAAATAAAAGGATGGTTTCGCGACGTAATAAGCGTCGACTGAGGAAGTATGAGGCGGTGAGGCGAGTCGATATGGGGCGATTGAATCTTTCGCGCGAGAGTGTGCAGCAGATACGCTTAGCGCATTCGCTGACCGGGGCTATATATTATCCGGGGAATAAGGTGGAAATATTCACATCGGGACGTGATAAGTTTGAATCTCTATTGCGGGATATTGATGAGGCTGAACGATATATTCATCTGCAATATTATATATTTGAAGATGATCAGATAGGGTGTCGAGTGAAAGAAGTGTTGATACGAAAAGCTCGTGAGGGGGTAAAAGTGAGGGTGATTTACGATCATATCGGATCTATTCATGTTAAGAAACGATTTTTTGCTGAGATGTCTGAAGCCGGGATAATGGTGTATCCGTTCTTTAGGGTGACCTTTCCTCACTTTGCAACGCGCATTAATTGGCGCAATCACCGTAAATTGTGTGTAATAGATGGCAAAGTGGGCTATATTGGGGGGATGAATATTGCTGATAGATATATCAAGGGGGTGAGTTATGGCGTGTGGCGCGATACTCATATTCGCCTTGTGGGGCCTGCTGTTGGCGCTCTTCAATATTCTTTTGCCTATGATTGGAATTTTATGGGGCATCCGGTATTGGAAGAAAATGCAGAATGTTATGATTGCGAGGATAATGCGCAGGCAGGTATGCAACTTGTTACGAGTGGTCCGATGAGCCAATGGAGCAATGTGGCGTTTGTATTCCTTAAAGCGATCGCCAATGCGAAGCGGTTGATTTATATTCAGACACCATATTTTTTACCGACCGATGGTCTGCTGAAGGCGTTGCAAAGTGCTGCATTGTCGAATGTAGATGTGAGGATAATGATACCGAGTCGCAGTGACTCGGTACTACTACGCCGAGCATCGTTTTCATATATACAAGAGTGCTTGCAAGCCGGCATAAAAATATATCTGTATGAGGCGGGCATGTTGCATTGTAAGACTGTGGTCGTGGATGATGAGTTTGCCACTGTGGGGTCGACTAATTTCGATTTTCGCAGTTTTGAACATAATTTTGAAAGCAATATGTTTATATATTCGACTGAGGTGAATGCGCATTTGCGCGAGATATTTTTTGAAGACATCAAAGAGTGTACGCGAGTGAAACTTGCTCAGTGGCGGCGTCGTTCTGCTATGGAGAAGGCAAAAGAGTCGTTGGTACGTTTGCTTAGCCCAATTTTGTAGCTGAAAAGCCATGATTATGGGCAGAATGGGGTGTGTTGCAAAATATTTTCAATAAAAATCATGCAGAAATGATGATTGTATAAGAAAAAAACATTACATTTGTAAAAATTTGGATAGACATGGCCGGTGACCTACAGCAAACGATTGAGCGTGTAAACAATAAAGCAAAGGTTCTTGTAGAACGATATGCTGCATTGCTCAAGGCAAAGGAAGAAGCCGATTTACGTGTCGAGCAGCTTTCTGTACAAGTGGAGCAGATGAAGAAGACGATTGAAACTCTTCAGACGCAAGTTGAATATCTGAAAATGACCACTACTTTGACCCCTGACCATAGGGATGTAGAACGCTATCGAGCCATTTTGTCCGGATTGGTGCGGGAAATCGACAGATGCATCGCCGACCTAACCGATTGATGCAATGACAGATAAACTGAATATAACTATACGAATAGCCGGCTTGGCTCCATTTCCGTTATCAATAAATCGTGCCGACGAGGAATTGATAAGAAACGCTGAATATAATGTCAATGAACTTTGGCGTAAATGGTGCGGTCGCTTTAAGGATAGAACCCCTCAAGAAGTAATGGGGATGGTGGCGTTCCAGTTTGCCAAACTTTACTTCATGATTTCGGCTCAGGCTACCTCGATGGAGGAGATATTGAGAGACTTTGAGAAAGAATTAGACGACATCTTGCTTAAAGTGGACTAAATATATAAGCCTTGTTATATAGCTGTTGATCTCTACATACGAAAAAATATCCTGCACTACCGTTTGCAATATCTCCAAAAGAGTGAGCGATTGATAGTGCTTTTTTTATATAAATAGTTTAATATTAATAAGTAAGAAGAAATGACAATAATACCGGTATTAGTAGGTTTATCAGCATTCGCGATAGGGGTTGTCGGCACTATTATAGTGCAGAAGCGGATGGCATCCAATCGCGCAAAATTAATAATTGAGGAAGCAAATCGCGAAGCCGAAGTAATAAAGAAAAATAAAATTCTTGAGGCTCGCGAAGAAGAAATTCAAATTAAGGCTGAGGCAGAAAAACAAGCGAATGCTCGAATGGCGAAGATACAGCAGTCGGAGCAACGCATCAAGCAGCGTGAGCAACAACTTAATCAGCAACAGGGCGACATACAGCGCCGTCGTAATGAATTGGATGGGGTGAAAGCCAGCCTTGATGCTCAGCAAGCTGTAGTTGATGCAAAGCAGGAGGAACTTGACAAACTCAATCATGCTGCACAAGTGGAATTGGAACATATTTCGGGTCTGTCTTCAGAAGAAGCAAAAGAAAAATTGGTTGAATCACTCAAAGATGAAGCAAAAACAGCTGCCCAATCATATATCAATGATATAATGGATGAGGCTAAGATGACCGCCAATAAGGAGGCAAAACGTATCGTGGTTCAGTCGATTCAACGTGTGGCAACAGAAACTGCTATCGAAAATTCGGTAACAGTGTTCCATATTGATTCAGATGAAATAAAAGGACGCATTATCGGACGCGAAGGACGAAATATTCGTGCGCTCGAAGCTGCTACCGGAATTGAAATCATAGTTGATGATACTCCCGAAGCAATCGTCCTTTCTGGATTTGACCCGGTGCGTCGCGAAATTGCGCGATTGGCTCTGCATCAGTTGGTGGCTGATGGTCGTATCCACCCGGCTCGTATCGAGGAAGTGGTGGCAAAGGTACGCAAGCAGATTGAAGAAGAAATTGTGGAAACCGGTAAGCGTACGGCAATTGACCTTGGTATACATGGTTTGCACCCCGATTTGATTCGTCTTGTGGGAAAGATGAAATATCGTTCGAGCTATGGACAAAACCTCCTTCAGCACTCTCGCGAAACAGCCAATTTATGTGCTATAATGGCGTCGGAACTTGGACTTAATCCCAAGAAAGCACGTCGTGCAGGATTGCTCCACGATATAGGAAAAGTGCCCGACGAAGAACCAGAGTTGCCGCATGCTCTATTGGGTATGAAGTTGGCTGAGAAATATAAAGAAAAGCCCGAAATTTGCAATGCTATCGGTGCGCACCACGATGAAGTGGAGCAAACCACACTTTTAGCTCCTATAGTGCAGGTGTGTGACGCTATTTCAGGTGCTCGCCCCGGTGCTCGTCGCGAGATAGTGGAGGCTTATATCAAGCGTCTTAACGACCTCGAACAATTGGCATTGTCGTATCCCGGAGTAATCAAGACTTATGCAATCCAAGCAGGTCGCGAATTGCGCGTGATAGTTGGTGCAGATAAGATCGACGATGTTGAGACCGAAAAACTTTCGGCTGAAATCGCAAAGCGTATCCAAGATGAGATGACTTATCCCGGACAAGTGAAAATAACCGTTATTCGCGAAACTCGCGCGGTGAGCTTCGCTAAATAATATACCTCGTTTGCAGTATGTCAACAGATTTGGACAACAGCAACGTGCAGGAGTTGCCGCAAGAAAATAAGTCCGAAAATTGTTCCGGCGGATGCGGTAAGTGCAGTTCTACCTGCTCATGTGAAGCGCCTCGTGGGAAACTCCACTGCTACAATTGGTTGGCAGATATTCCCGGAGGACATGCCGATTGCGACATAGTGGAGGTGCAATTCAAAAATACTCGTAAGGGGTATTATAGGAATAGCAACAATCTCCCATTGGAAATCGGCGATGTGGTAGCTGTGGAAGCATCGCCCGGGCACGACATCGGTACGGTGTCGCTTGTCGGGCAGCTTGTGAAGTTGCAGATGAAGCGACAAAACAGCAAGCATGAAGTGGAACTAAAGCGAGTGTTCCGCAAAGCGAAACCGAATGATCTTGAAAAGTTTGAGGAAGCAAAGTCTAAAGAGACCGACACAATGATTCGCTCTCGTAAGATAGCTGAAGATCTCAAACTCAATATGAAGATTGGAGATGTGGAGTATCAAGGAGATGGCAATAAGGCTATATTTTATTATATAGCTGATGAACGCGTCGACTTTCGCCAGCTCATCAAAGTGCTTGCCGAGACGTTTAAGGTGCGTATAGAAATGAAGCAGATTGGTGCTCGCCAAGAGGCCGGTCGTATAGGCGGTATCGGGCCTTGTGGGCGACCATTGTGTTGCTCAAGTTGGATGACCAGCTTTGTTTCTGTCGCCACAAGTGCGGCTCGTTACCAAGATATATCGCTTAATCCGCAAAAACTTGCCGGCCAATGCGCTAAGCTAAAGTGCTGTCTTAACTTTGAAGTGGATAGCTATGTTGAGAATGTGAAGCGAATGCCGGGTAAGGATGTGCGGTTGGAAACTCTTGACGCTACATTCTTCCAGTTTAAGACCGATATTTTGAAGCGAGAGATTACCTATTCTACCGATAAGTCGGTGCCGGCCAATCTCGTCACAATTAGTGCTGCTCGTGCATTTGAAGTTATCGAGATGAACAAGCGAGGCGAGAAGCCCGAAAAGTTGGATGCCGCAGGAACTGAAAAACGTCAGGTCGTTAAGGAATTTGGCGATATTGTGGGACAAGATGATCTGACACGCTTCGACAAAAAGAAGAAAAAGAAGAAAAAAGGCGGTGGCGGAGGCGATAACAAAAATGCTCAAAATCGCCAGAAGCAAGATGGTGGAAATGGTGGTAACGGCGGTAACAAAAATCGCCAACAGCTACGTGGAGAGCGACAGAACAATAACAACAATCGCAAACCGAAGCCTCAGCCAAATAAACAGAATCAGCAAAATTCCAATCCCAAAACGGCTACTGATGCGTAAACTGGTTATAATATCATCCCTATTATTGTGCTTGGTGGCATGTGCCCCCGGGCACAATGATTATAGCGACTTTCGCAACATTGACGTTGCCGGATGGGCCTATGGCGATACTCTGACTTTTATCCCATCGTTGGGCGACTCGATTGTGGCGGGAGATCTCATGATTGCGTTACGTCATTCCAATAGCTATTTGTATCGAAATTTATGGCTGGAGGTCAGTTATCAAGATGGAAATCGCGCTGTAGCGGATACGCTCAACGTTGAGATGGCTGATGTGTATGGTCATTGGTCTGGAAGTGGGTTTGGTGCGCGCTACCAAATATCCAATATGGTAAAAGAGAATGTGACGATAGAGCGAAATGTGCCGATTCTTGTGCGCCACATCATGCGCGTGGATACTCTCAATGGAATAGAGCAAGTCGGACTGACGTTTCGACCAAATAACTAAAACATCTTTGTATGGATAATGAACTTTGTTTGTTGCAACAATCGGAGTTGGAACTGCGTGTTGCAAAGATAAGAAAAGAGATGCAACAGTCATCGCTTGATGCTATACTCATCGGCGATAATGCTAATATATATTATTTGTCAGGTCGTGTATTCAGTGGCTATGTATATGTCCCTGTAGACGGTTCAGTGCTGTACCTGATACGCCGACCGGTCGACCTTACGGGTGATGGAGTAGTGTATATTCATAAGCCGGAATTGATAGCCGGAGTGCTTGCCGAGCGCGCAATGACAATGCCTGAGACTATTGGATTGGAACTTGATGTTTTGAGTTATTCTACGATAGGACGTCTTTCCAAAGTGTTTGGTGATGCGAAAGTGATGAATGCGTCGCCGATAATGCGTGTGGCGCGCGCAGTAAAAACTCCGGTTGAGCTCAAAAAAGTGGAAGAGTCGGGCGTAAAGCATGAATATGTGTATCGTCGTATACCTCAACTTTATAGCGATGGCATGACAGACCTCGAACTACAGATTGAAATCGAACGCGCATCGCGATTGAGTGGATGCATAGGGCAGTTCCGCATTTCAGGCGATTCGATGGAATTGTTTATGGCCAATGTACTATGCGGTGACAATGCTGATGCTCCGACCCCCTATGACTTTGCGATGGGAGGAGCCGGTATCGATCCGTCGCTACCGGTGGGATGCGATGGTACTACAATACGTCCAGGAATGACCGTAATGGTCGACGCTAATGGTAATTATACAGGCTATATGACGGATATGACTCGTGTGTTTACACTTGGTAAAGTAGATGAATTGGCTGTAAAAGCTCACAAATGTTCTATCCGAATATGTCGTGAACTTGCACAGATGGGCAAGCCCGGAGTAGAGGCAAAAGCTCTGTATGACCGCGCAGCCGAGATAGCTTCTGAGGAAGGGTTGTCGGATTTGTTTATGGGACATCGCCAACAAGCCGGATTCGTTGGGCATGGAGTGGGTATTGAGATTAACGAATTGCCTGTGATAGCGCCACGAAGCCGTGATGTGCTTGCCGAAGGCAATGTGATAGCGTTGGAACCGAAGTTTGTAATTCCCGGTGTAGGAGCAGTGGGAATTGAAAATACATATATGGTTACTGCTGATGGTATGCAGTGTGTGACCAACGCACCCGAAGAGTTGATAAGCCTTGATTGAAAAACAGATGTCGATAGGTAAAAAAATAGATACTCCAATCTTTCATACCGTTGGTGCTATCGCCGATGAACTTAATCGTCCGTGCTACACCGTAGGAGGATATGTGCGCGATTTGATACTTGAACGCCACTCTAAAGATATTGATTTCGTAACGGTCGGCAGCGGTATTGAAGTAGCTCAGGCTGTAGCACACAAATTCGGACGAGGTGCAAATATTGCAGTGTTTCGAAATTTTGGCACTGCGCAAGTGAAATTTCGCGGACAGGAACTCGAATTTGTCGGAGCACGTCGTGAAAGTTATAGCCACGATAGCCGTAAACCGATAGTGGAGGATGGAACGCTCGATGACGACCTTGCACGTCGGGATTTTACCATCAACGCGATGGCTATATCGGTCAATGCCGACTCGTTTGGACGATTAATAGATCCTTATGATGGACAAGGCGACATTGAGCGAAGATTGATAAGAACACCACTTGATCCCGACATAACATTTAGCGATGATCCTTTGCGCATGATGAGGGCGATACGATTTGCTACGCAACTCGACTTCGAGATATACGCCGAAACACTTGAGGCTATTGCGCGTAATGCCTCGCGCATCTCAATCATATCAAAAGAGCGAGTGATGGATGAACTGATGAAGATAATGGCATCACATCGTCCATCGATAGGGTGGATATTGCTCGACAAAGTGGGACTGCTGAAATTGATATTTCCCGAATTTGCCGCATTGAGAGGCGTTGAAGTGGTAAAAGGACGCGGGCATAAAGATAATTTCTTCCATACGTTGCAGGTGCTGGATAATGTGGCATCACAGAGCGATAATGTGTGGCTGCGTTGGGGTGCATTGCTCCACGACATAGGCAAGCCGGCCACTAAGCGCTGGGATGATGCAATAGGATGGACTTTCCACAATCACAATTTTATCGGGGCGAAGATGATACCACGCATATTCAGAAATATGCGTTTCCCTCTTAATGAAAAGATGAAATATGTGCAAAAACTTGTGGAATTGCATATGCGACCGATAGCTCTTGTGGAGGATGAAGTGACTGACTCAGCGGTGCGTCGATTGCTTTTTGATGCCGGCGAAGATATAGATGATCTAATGATGCTGTGTGAGGCCGATATCACGTCTAAAAATCAAGAGAAAGTCCGCCGGTTTTTGGATAATTTCGCAATCGTAAGACGTAAGTTGGTAGAACTCGAAGAGAAAGATCGTATTCGTAACTTTCAGCCGCCTGTATCAGGTGAGGAAATCATGGCAACTTTCGGACTTACTCCGTCGCGTGAGGTTGGTATAATAAAAGATGCGATAAAGGATGCAATATTGGATGGTATAATTCCAAATGAGTATGAACCTGCAAGAGTATTTATGCTCCAAAAAGCAGCTGAAATAGGATTATTTCCAATTGATGTTTAGATATGAGACGAGGTTTATTTTTCGTAATTGCCTTTGTTGGTACAATTCTGATTATTAGTGGTAATGACTTTTCTGGTTTGTGTGGCGCTTCATTGAAAGAGGCTGTAAAGAATTATGACCGACCTAATCAACTGATAAAACGAAGCAGCATGTGGGCGGCTTTTCGATCAACGGATTGCACTCGTGAAGGCAGTGTGCTTAATCGCTTTTCGACAGAGCAACCGGTGTATCCTGCCGATGGCAGTTCGCCGGCAGAAACTATGCAGATACTTCATGTTGTAGATGAGATGTGGTGGTTTGCCCACAATTATGGCGATACGATAAGTATGGATTTGCACAATATCTATCCTTGTAGCAATGACGTGTATGAAAATAAGCGTCAGCAAGTCCCCGGCTATGTGATGAATCCATCATTCGATAGCGGAAAACTTCGAGTTGGAATAGGATATGACCAAGAGAATCGAGAAATTGCAGTTTGGGAACCGGAAGAACTGTGGCGGGGTGACGTGGCTCGTGTTATATTTTATATGGCGACGTTGTATCCGGCTACGATGTGGGGTGGCGAAGCTGCTAATTTTTTGACAGATACGAAATATCCGACACTCAATCAATATGCCGTGGCGTTATTGCTCGATTGGCATCGCAATGATCCGGTAAGCGAAGTAGAAAAACTCAGAAATGACGCGGTGGAGCGATTTCAAGGCAATAGAAATGTATTTGTGGATAATCCCGATCTTGTGGAATATGTGTGGGGCTACTATAAGGAGGATGCGATAACTCCTGAAGAGGGAGAGGAGAATCCCGAAGAAGGTGGTGAGACACCAATAACAAATCCGAAGCCATTGAAAGCTCGCTATTCAATCGCAGAAGAACGAATCGATCTATATACTCCGTTTGTGTCGGATGATGCTGCTTGGATGATTGACGGGCAGAGCGTAGGTGACCGACAATATTTGATACCATCAGATTTAGGTATCGGCAAGCATGAATTGCGTTATGCGGTCGGTGGTCGACGTGGAAAAATAATAATAGAAATTACTCAATGAAACGATTAGTATACATATTTGTGGCGTTGTTTGCCTTGTCGTCGTGTGGAGATGATAATGATGGCTCCGGAAGAGGTGTGCGTCCTCCATCGGAGGAACCGCAAGCGCCTGCAACTCCATCGGAAGAATATAATTTCGATGAGGAGCTGAGCGATGCGACATCCCGCATAGAGTCAGTGGGGTTGACTCTTCGCTATGGAGAGCCGGGAGTGATGGTTTCGGCCGATGATGGTATCAATTATGAGTTACGCGACATATCTACAGGACATTATGCTCTTTTGACTGCCGATGGCGAGCCGAAAGAGGGGCGAATGACAAATGCCTCACTTGAGATCGATGGGAGCAAAATAGTGCTATCTGATGCACGGATAGAGCAAGTCAACGCGCAAGGAGTGTGGGTGCATCTGACAACTTCGCGCGACAATGAGCATATAGTGATTGTAGTAACCGATATATAAGAGTTATTTCTTTTTAGAGGGCTTTTCGTCGGCAAAACGATTGGGATATTCCAATTGTTGGCGAGGACGCACCATGGCATATATGATAAGTCCGATACCTAAGAGAATAAATGGAATGCTTAGTTGCTGTCCGAGGTTGAGTGCCATCGTTGCTTCGCGAGCCACTTGATCATTTTTGATAAATTCGATAAGGAATCGACAACCGAAAATGCCAATGAAAAATACACCCAATAAAAGTCCGGGACGTTCTTGTAGATTTTTCTTCCAATACATCCACATCATCAGACCAAATAACGCGAAGTAGCATAGTGCTTCATAGATTTGAGTGGGGTGGCATGCTTGCCCTTCATATAGCTGATGCCATTCGCGAGAATTGACAAACATAAATCCCCACGGAAGAGTGGTGGCCGAACCAAAAATTTCGGAATTGAAAAGATTGCCAAGGCGAATGAGTCCACCTACAAGGGCGATAGCTATGACTAAGCGGTCGAATGTCCACAGGGGATTGCGTTTAGTAGTGAAAATAGAGAACAAAATTACAGCAAGGATAATGCCAATAGCGCCACCATGGCTTGCTAATCCGCCTTGCCAAACGTATAATATCTGTATCGGGTCTTGCTTGTAAACGTCCCATTCGTAGAAAAATACATGTCCGAGTCGCGAGCCGACGATTGTAGCCACAACGACGTAGATGAGTAATATTCCAAGCCATTTCTCCGGTGCACCTTCGCGTTTGAACATACGCGCTACAATGTCGTAGCCTACGATAAATCCAATGGCAAACATCAGACTGTACCAACGAATAGAAATCGGATTACTTATTATTTCGGGGCTTACCGCCCATGTGATATAATCAAGCATAATGATATTTGGATTTTTAATGAGGACAAAAGTAGCAAAAATCCCGTAATTGCAGATATAAAATCTCTTAAAATAGCAGAAGCCGAGGGTTTCTCGGCTTCTAATAATGATATGTGGGTGGAATTATACTAAATGTTTAATAAGCTCTTCGCGGTCGCCGTAAAGAAGGTCGATAACCGGAATTTCAATCATCGTATATGCCCCGGGACGTTGCAACATCGATGCACGGGCAACGCCGACAAGCATTTGGGCTGTGAGGGCGGGGTTGTTGATCGACATATTGAATTCAAATCGCTGATTTTGAGTAACACCCGACACACCTTTGCGTACCATGTTTACTCCATGTCCCATATCCTTAACATCGTCGACCGATGCGACTTGCATCACATGGGTTTCGTCGTTGGCAAAATAAGGATCTTCTTTTACTGCGCGAGCCACATCTTCGAGTTTGTAGCCATCTTCAAGCTCTACATATACCATGCGGCGATGTATACCGGTCCCCAAAGGAATGGTCATCGAAAGTGCATTTTTTACGCCTGCTTTTGACTTTACGCATACGGTGTGACCCATGCTCATGCCCGGACCGAAGTTGGTGTATGTGATGCCCTTGGGAGCTGCGGCTTGCATCAGAGTGCGTACCACAGAGTCGCTACCCGGATCCCAACCGGCTGAGATGATAGCTACGGTATTGTTTGCTTTTGCTATTGCATCAAGGCGAGAGCGAAGTCCGGCGATACCGGTGTGAATGTCGTAGCTATCGACGGTGTTTATGCCCTCGGCGAGCAAAACTTCGGCATATTTTTCGACCTCGCGTGTTGGAGTGCAAAGTATGGCAACATCAACATTTTTTAGTTCATGAATATCTGTTACCACTTGGTAGGCACCAAGTTCGGCGGGATTATTTGCGACGCTACGGCGTACGATGCCTGCCACTTCCATGTCGGGGGCTTCGTTGAGGGCATCAAGTACGAACTTTCCAATATTGCCATATCCTACAATGGCGGCTCTAATTTTCTTCATAATGATGTAGAATTGTTGATTAAGTAGCTATTTGTTTGCAAAATTACAAAATTAATTCCGAAAAGATAAATATTTTGGCGATTTTTTGACTTATTGCTTTTGCTTTGTTCTATTTGATTGATGTTTTGGCATATTAGAGAGATGAATATCGAGAGTTCCTCCCTTTGATAACGCTGAGTGAGGCAGACTATATCCTTGAAACTCTGCATTGTTTAATAAAATACGATTGATATAGCAGTTGGTGGGGGTATTGTTGTGAGTGACAATGCGGAATTGTTTTCCGATGCTATAGTCGGGATGGAGATTTATGATTATTTCATCGAAAATCGGAGAGGTGATGTCGTAGGACGGATTTTGAGAACTGCCGCCATCGATGCTGAACAGACCTATCGCCATAAGAGCGCTTAATGCTCCCATCTGACCTTGATCTTCGTCATGACCTCCGTAACCACGATCGGGAGTGGTGGCTCCATAGGCTTGAGTTTTGACACGCCGCACCCAATATTGTGATAAATCCGGACGTCCGGCATGGGTGAACACATGAGCATTTGACAATCCCGGTTGATTTGCATAGCTGACATAGCCGAAGCCATAGCCGGTAACAAAATCAGTAGCTGTCGATTGCTCAAATGCGTAGTTAAGTTTGACACAGAGAGAATCGTTGCCACCCATCAACTCAGCAAGTCGGGGAATGGCGTGTGACAATCCGAATGTGGCTTGCCACGCATTGGCTTCTTCGTAACCCCATCCGTCAAGAGGATTTGTGTGTAGCCAAGAGCCGTCGGCGCATCGAGGAAGAATGAGTTTGAGTTCGGGGTGGAATGATGCCTCCCATCCGGATGAGCGTCGGTTGAAATAAGCGGCATCTCGTTTCTTGCCCATACGTTCAGCCATTTGGCTAAGAGCCCAATCTTCAAATGCCCATTGTATGGTGAGCCCGGCACGATCAGGGCAATACCCGTTGTTGATATAAAATTCAAGGTCTGTATCTTGGCCGATGGCGAGCATTCCGCCTTTCATGTGGTTGCGTTTCATCTCGCGGAAAGCAATAGCCGGATTCCATTTGTGGCAGATGTCACGCTGGTATGCACCGGTGATAAGTGATGTAGCGGGACAACCGCTCATGATAAAGGAATATCCTCCGGCGTTAGGTCCGCGAGCAAGCAATCCTCCATTGAGACTATATTGGATAAACGATGCGGCAAAGTCATCGAGGATTTCCGGATATGCAATTCCCCATAGCGAATTGAGATTCCATTGCGAGAGCCATAATGCATCGGAATTATACATGTGATGGATGATGTTGCCATTCTTATCGCGAGGCAATTCCCTCACTTTTAGAGGCGCACCAATGGTGTATTTCCAGTTGCGTATGCCTCCGGACGTATAGTCGGGATATTGCCCATTGTGGTCGTCGATTTTATGGCGCCCGAGAAGAACATGCCATAAATCGGTGTAGAATTTTGTGCGATCATTGTTGCTACCTCCTTTTACGACAATTCGACTAAGATATTCGTTCCATTCGTGTTGCGAGTCGGTGCGAATGCGGTCGAAATCCCAGTCGTCGGAGTCGGACTGTGCGAGATTTTCTTCGGCATTGGTAATGCTTACATAGGATATTGCCATTCTGACATGGAGCGGAGTTCCGGTTGGAAGATTGAAATGAGCTGAAATGCCTGCCGACGGCGCATCGCTATAACTCATTCCTTCGTTGCGAGGGGTGGCTATTGTGGGGGCTTCAAAAGATGTGATGTTGTAGCTTCGCTTACGATCTACCCATCCGTCCATACGATCGATTGGTCGATCGAATTCGGCTACAAAAAATATTCGCACATTGTCGGGTCCGCCCCATAGGCGTCCGGTAGTGTCGAAGTAGCCGGTGATTCGGCGGGAGGACGTGAGCTGTGCGTGTGCGTTAACCATCGTGGTCGTGCTTAGATAGCCACCGAGATTAAGCAATATGCAGGCAGTGGAGTCCTGTGTATATGTGAGACGATAGATGCTTGTGCGGTCGGTAGCGGTTTGTTCTACCCACACATTGTAACGATCTAAATATAGGCGATGATAGGCCGGCTGTACAATCTCCCCGTCGTGTGAAAAACGAGATTTCCATCCTTGTTCACCCAAGGTCGGGTCGGTATCGCTTGCTACCGGCATCATGTCGAGTCCGGACAGCATCCATCCATGTATTTGCGGAAACCCAAGAATCGATTCAGAATTATAGTTGTAGCCTCCTCCGTCTTGATTTTTATTGCGAGTGAGAGGGGCTGCACCAATCATGCCGTAGGGCTGACTACCGGTGACGAAGAAAAAATATCTTCCGCGAGTGGTTTCGATATATGGATCGACCCACGATACGAGGTCTTCGTAGCCTTCGGGAGCAGGAAATACTTCTATTTCTGATAGCCCGAGATTGTGTCCGTCGCCGTCAGTGATTTCAAAACGTATCCACTCGGTTTGTTTCGTAGGAAATTCGACTACTTTTGGTGCACCATTGCGAGGTATTTGGCATACGCTGATGCTGCTGCCATCGCTGAATATCAATTGACCGCCTGCTGCATGGCAATCGTAGGTCGGGCGGTCGTAGATTATGACTTTATTTGCGAAGATAGGTTGCTTCCAATCCAATTGTATCCATGGATAGTTGATTTCGCCCCAAAAAGTGACGTCGCTATTCGATACCCATTCACCTCGACCGGATAGCCGAATAATCCCATCGTTGATGTGTGAAGCATCGAAACCATCCATTGATGATGATGCCGATACTTGTGCTTTCGGCGCAATATTATAAGGCGTAGCGCCGGCGAAATATATTGAAAGAATAGAAGATAGAATTGTTAGGATAATTCGAATGTTCATGGTCGTTGCTTGATATATGTATGAATTATTGATGCAAAAATATATCAAGCAAACGGAATAAGATGGCTCATATTCGCCAAATAATGGCGAATTCTAATAAAACAGACGCATCCCGACGCATTTTTGTGGGGTGTCGGGATGCGTCTATAGGGTATTTGGATGTTGCTTATTCGGGTTGACGGCCGTTGACTATAGCTTCGGTGTCCTGGGCTATCATAAGTTCTTCGTCGGTGGGGATAACTACGACTTTAACCTTACTATCGGGGGTCGAAATAATAGTTTCGGTGCCACGAGTTTTTGCGTTGAGATCGCGGTCGATTTCTACGCCCATAAACGATAATGGAGCGCAAACATTTTCGCGAACACCGGTTTGATTTTCGCCAACTCCGCCGGTAAATACGATGATGTCGACACCGCCCATCTCGGCTGCGTATGCTCCGACGTATTTGAGGATGCGTTGCTCGTACATATCGAGTGCGAGTTTTGCGCGTTCGTTGCCATTCTTAACCGCGGCTTCGATTTCTCGCATATCAGAAGAAATTTCGGTCACACCGGCTACGCCGCTTTCTTTATTGACGATGCGTTGGATGTCGGCAGCCGTGAGATTGTGTTTCTCCATGAGGAATGTGAGTGCTCCCGGATCGATGTCGCCAACGCGAGTACCCATCATAAGACCTTCGGTGGGAGTGAGTCCCATTGAGGTATCAACGCTTTTGCCGTTGAGGACTGCGGTGATTGAGCCGCCGTTGCCCACGTGGCAGGTGATGATGCGTTGTTTGGTGATGTCTACTCCGAGGAATTGGCAAACACGTTGAGATACGTAGCGGTGGCTTGTGCCGTGGAATCCATAGCGACGCACCCCATCTTCAGCGTAATATTTGTAGGGGAGGGCGTACATGAATGATTTTGCCGGCATGGTCTGGTGGAATGCAGTGTCGAACACTCCGACTTGTGGTACATTCGGCATCAGCGCTGTAATGGCTTCGATACCGGTCATGTTGGCCGGATTGTGAAGTGGAGCTATTCCGTAGCATTCTTTGATTTTGGCAATCACTTCGTCGGTGATGAGTACGCTTTTGTTGAACTTCTCGCCACCATGTACCACACGATGACCGACAGCATCGATTTCGTCGAACGATTTGATGCATCCTTCCTTTTCATCTGTAAGATTGTTGAGAATGGCACTTACAGCACCTTTGTGGTCGGTCAGACCGAGGTCGACAATCTCTTTGGAACCATCTTGGCGTTTAAATTTGAGAAATCCATCTTCGAGACCGATTTTTTCCACGCCACCTTCGGCAAGAGTCTTTTGGCTTTGAGTCTCGATGAGTTTATATTTCACGGAAGAACTTCCGCAGTTGAGAACAAGAATATTCATAATGAGCAATTATTTGTTGTTGGCAAGTCCAATGGCTTGGTTGCAAGTGATAACTATGGTTTTGTAAATATCTTCGGGGAAGCATCCGCGAGAGAGGTCGTTGACCGGAGCGGCGAGACCTTGGAGGATAGGCCCTACGGCTTGTATTCCGCCAAGACGTTGCACGAGTTTATATGCAATATTTCCGGTTTCAAGTGATGGGAATACGAGCACGTTGGCGTGACCGTTGAGTGGACTTTGAGGTGCTTTTTGATTGGCTACACCCGGCACAAGAGCTGCATCTGCCTGCAATTCGCCATCGAGAATGAGCGATGGAGCCATCTCGTTGGCTATTCTGGTTGCCTCGATGACCTTGTTCACGCGTTCGTGTCGTGCGCTACCCTTGGTAGAGAAGCTTAGGATTGCAACGTGAGGGTCTATTCCGGCGATGTCGCGAGCCGTTTGAGCTGCTGAGATTGAGATTTGGGCGAGTTCGGCAGCCGAAGGGTCGGGAATAACAGCACAGTCGGCAAATACGAGAATGCCATCAGAGCCATAAGGCATGCCCTCGGGAAGGAGCATAACGAATGCACCTGAAACGACATTGATACCCTTTTGAGTTTTAATGACTTGGAATGCAGCACGAAGCACATTGCCGGTTGTGTTCATCGCACCGGCTACCTGTCCGTCGGCATCTCCGGCTTTCACCAGAAGACATCCGAGATATAGCGGATTGTGGGTTGTGAGTCGGGCTTCTTCCATCGTGATGCCCTTATTTTTACGCAGTTCGTAATAGATAGGAGCATATTTATCAATTACCGTTTCGTCGGCAGGGTTTATTATAGTAGCCTTGTCGATGTTTTCGAGCTTTAAGTCGGTTGCCATTGCTTTGATGTCGGAAGGATCACCTATCAGAATGATGTCGGCGATTTGCTCTGCGATGATTTTGTCGGCAGCCGTAAGAGTGCGCGGTTCGGTTCCCTCGGGGAGCACGATGCGCTGGCGTTGTTGCTTCGCTTTAGTGATAAGCTTGTCAAAAAGTCCCATACATGTGATTTTTTAGAGTCGTATTTTTCTGACTACAAAATTAAGATTAAAATGTCGGAAATAGAGGGCTAAAAAGAAGAAATTTTATAAAAATAGTTTAATTGCAGAGCAAAGGGCGAATTATTGACAAAAAAAGCGTGATATATCAAGAAAAAATAGTTATTTCGCAGTCGTATTATACTTGACCTATGGAAAGAGAAAAGTTTACGATTGAATTTGAAATGAAGCGTATCCCGGTTGCGCTTTTATGGACATATATATCTACGGCATCGGGATTGAAAGAATGGTTTGCCGATGCTGTTGAGGCTCGCGGAAAGGAGTTTGTGTTTACATGGAATAAATTCCCTCAGACGGCTCACCAAGTAAGCATCCGATTAGGATCGCATATACGATTCAGATGGGATGATGGCCCCTCGCGCGACTATTTCGAGTTGCGTATTGTCGTTAACGAGCTGACCGATGAAACCACACTTGTAGTGACCGATTTTGCTGAAGCCGATGATATAGAGGATTCAAAAGAACTATGGGCGACGCAGATCGAAGGATTGCGACGTGCTCTCGGTTGCTGATAGGACGAACAATTATGGCGAGCATGGTGTTGTAGTAGTATCTAAAGTGGTATTATTATGACGAGTGAACGCAAAAACAACGAGCACAAGACGAGTGGTTGGCTTATGGTTGGAGCTATAGTGCTTGCAACGCTGGTAGTGTTGTGGCTTGCTATATTTGAGTATTGGGGAGCCGTGGATGAGGGCGATATAATACGTGTGGCTACCGATTCGGTATCAGTTGAATAGGTGATGTGGTGGTATTGTATTCTTTTTGTGTTGGTGGGCGTTATAGTCGGTGTCATAGCCGGATATGTGTCGGATGGAAGTCGGCGCATGGTAATCCGGGATTCGCTGATAGGTGTCGCCGGAGCAATGGTGGGAGGATGGCTATTTGTTTGGCTGATTAGAAACTATGCGATATTGGTCGGAATGGTAGGAGCTGTCACCACAGCGATAATCCTAATGCTTGCGGTAAAATACATCGAATTATATCGAAAGTAGAATATTTTGAATAAAGTAGTGTAAGAAGAACTGTGCCAAATTAGAAATATTTTGGCACAGTCATACTTGTCGTCATTCGCTGATATGGTATTAAGATGTTTTGTTATTGTCTAAATTCCAAATATCTTCCTTCGTTTCCAATTTATAAGCCCATTCAAAATTAGAAGGATTGGCTGGAATATTTTTGTTATATACTTTTCCCGATAAATCACAGTTTATAATGAATATTCGGGTTATACCATCAGATATATATTCACTCTTACTATATGGAGTAAAACCAATTATACCAGTAGTCCCATCCCAACCCATTGCATCTTTAGGCGCTTTTTCTGACGTGTAGTCCGCGGGTATAGCATAAGTTCCCGGCTCTATGGATAGATTTTTATGTACTTTTACAAATCGTCCGATATATATATCTGGAGTTATTCCATACTTTTCCCATGAGCTATCTAATAGATATTTTTTCCAATCCGATTCGGGTTCTTGGCTATCATAACCATATGCACGTAAACTATTTGTTGCTCTGCTCATGTCATCAAACCAGTTGTTGGATATATTAGCAGATTTGATTGTAGAGCTACTAAATGTGTTCTTGCTAATGGGATAAGTGGCTGTGTCTGTGAGAATAACTATATCTCCATTCGAAAGATATATTACTTCATTATTTGAATCGGTTTCTTTTATGTTGAATGGCTCATCAGTGGAGCTACATGCGCTTAGTGAAATACAAAAAATAGCGCAAGCAATGGGAATTAATCCCAGTTGTTGTTGTCTCGAATTAAAAATTTCCATGTTAAGATGTTATTGTTATCAGCAAATGAAGACATTTCGATATTTATATTAGAACCATCGGAGTCATACCCTATAAATCTAACTCCAGTGATTAAAATACTAACTTGGGCATTGTAGTCGGTATCAACTTGAAAGGTTGTAGCCTCTTTTTGGGGACAGTATCCCATAAATTGAGTCCCTACTATTGGTATTATCCTTGATTCTGTGGGTGGCAAAGATATATATTTGGCATATATCATTGTGGCAATATAATAACCTTTATTCGGTTGTAGTCCATATTTACGAATCCATTGCCCAAATTTGGCAAACTCCCAACCTCCAATAAAAATTTGACTAAAGCCGGTTAGAGTATAATTGGATTCAGTTGTATAATCTAAATTATCAACATTGGTGTATTTATAAAAACGAGGAAATGAGAAAGAAACATTATGTAAAAATTCATCTTCATCGTTATAATATTTATCAGAAGAGTTGATGGTTATTGCTTTTCCATCTTGCATAATCACGCAGCGTAAATCATTGACGGATTTGCAACTGCTAAACAAGAGGAAGACGATTGTAATAAAAAATAGATATCTCATGTTAGTGCGTTTTTAGTTTTACAATGACCAATTTATTAAAATCGTTGTTGGCTTAAAGTCGCAACAATTTAAATTCATCGTTTATCTAATTAACTTCGATGTTACCTTGGGCGTACCAATTATCACCTTGTATATAAATTGTGTGAGTCCCAAGAGAGGAAATGCTGAATTCTGCATCTAATGAAGTTGAAAAATCTACAACCTCTCCCAGATTATTATATAAAAAGACTTCAACTTCCAATGAAGTATCTCCGATAATTTTAATTATGTGAGTTTCGGTGTCATATAATAAATCAATAGTAAGTCGCATGGGAGAGCGAGTGAGTTGAGTGTTGTTTTCCG
>CAZWWS010000034.1:0-27278 GCA_964637445.1 uncultured Muribaculum sp. | reverse complement strand
ATATATGCTTTTATTCTTGATTAGAGGCATACCAACCGGGAATATCCGCTGACCCGTAATACTGAATTTCGGCAAATTAGCGCATTTCCTCACTTCAAAACATGCTACGTCTGAATATCATACATTTAGCAACCAAATCGGCCATCAATTTTAATCAATAATGTCAATGTTCGCTGTAACTATTAAAAACCTTTATCTTATATCTCTGCGGCAAAGTTACAACGAAAACCAAAGTGGTATTATGTCATTATGTCACATTAGCAAAAAAAAATTTGCTAACGCGTGCCGAGTACACAATTTTGACATTACCAAGGGATTGATTTGACGGAAAACATGAAACAACTATTGAATCATTTTTTTAGAATCGGTTGAGGTATTCTCGATTTGATTTTGTAAATTAGCGGTCAAATATAATCCAACCACTAAAGTTGCCTATATACAAATGAAAAAATTAGTAATACTTCTTTTGGTCGTCGCTACGACAATATCTGCCATAGCACAAAATCAGCAACCAGCTAAATCGACCCCCAAGCAGGCAGATAGCGAACAATCAGCCACAACCGCCAAACCGGCACCAACAACCCAAAAGAAAGGTAATCTGACTACATATAAAGCATTCATCTACACTTCAAGCGACCTTGCAGAAGACATCCAAAAAGAGTCGACTCGAAGCTTCAGCCGCGGAGGCATTGCTGACGCTACATTGCTTGCCGCGAAGGGATTGGCCGGCGGATATGTGACATCGTTTTTGGATCTTGGCATCAATGCCATAGCATCATTGGTCACTCGCAGTTCACGACAAAAAGCCGAATGGGAAGAAATGATTGCAAAAGAAAATAGTTGGACCACAACGTTAGGGACAATCACCGAAGTCAACGACTTCTATAAAGAGACATCATTCTCAGGCGCAATGGATCCTGCCGGAATGAAGTTTGATGGTATAGGCTGTCTTCGCACTGAGGGGAGCGACACCGTGTTCTATGTATCGTGCCACATCGACCGCACGAAGCTACATCGCATTGTCGACCACTCAAAGTTTGAACTCGTGCTCGATACACTCATTATCTGTCCCACACGCTCCAATTTGCCAAATACTTCGCTCGACATACCATTTTCGTTTGAAGAGCGACGCAACTTTATGTTTTCGATGAACATTAAGTTGACCTCATCGTGGATAAACTATGTAACACAGATACAAAACGACGACGAACTCGGCTCATTTACTATCAATATCCCCGTCAACCAAGAACATCTTGATAAGAATGGATTCTTGAGATATGTAAGAAACGATAATGAGCCATCTCGCTATCAAGTAGAGGGCGAAAGTTTTATAGTTCCCCGCTCATATATGGGCTATCGCGACCAAGAAGGAGGCTATAAGGATAGTTGGGGTACAGGACAATACAAGCTCTCAATCGAGCTGAAAGAAACTTGCGACATCACCGATGAAATGCGTGAAAATTGGAAGCAAGACCGCAAGCGTCGCGAAAAGATGCAACCCCAAAAGAATTTCTTCGACACCGCTTGGCAGACCATTGCCCATCAAGAATGGGACGAAATATCTCAAACTTGGATTGTGACCATATTGCAAGGACCGGCAAGTGTGATTTCATCGGATTTTAACGCTAAAATAGGTATTCCGACGACCTCACAAGCCGGGGCAGCCGGAGCAAAGCAAGGTCAAGGAGGTGGACAAGCCCAAGGCAGTCAGCAGCCTCAAGGAGGGCAGCAACCAAGTGCAACTCAAGGTAGCCCTACCCCTCAACAAAGTGGGCAACAACCACAAGGAGGACAACCCGGAGTGCCACAGCCTCACTAATCGAGACTACTGAGCTTCTACGAGTTCGTTGACGCGAGCATTAAATTGCTTTGCCTCGTCGGCAGAACGATCGAGATAATATCTCTCATAGACAAAACCAATGATGCGAGCCACGGCATCCAATTGTGTTTGCTCTCCGCTTTTTGATGCCGTTTTCAGCATATCGGCATATCGAATGGCATCTTCCTCGACAGAAGATAGATTGATTGAGTGAAAATCAAAACAATCATCCCATAACTTTGCCATGACAGAATCCGTAGCATAGATATTGCGTTCCTCAGATGCTTGGCGGGCTATATCGTCACGACTAACATTGTCGGTAGCTACCGATTGATTATAACCATATAGCGATGATGTAATTGCCACTTTATAATAGGGTTCAAACATAGCAGCCGTATCCGCCGATGTTTCTAAGTAATATCGTTGTCCTACTGTAAAAGCTATCGCATAGGCATCTTCAACACCGATAGAGTCGTTGGTTCTGAGAGCTTTGATGACTGCGCGTGAATATAGACGGGCATCCATTTCGGGAGTAGTAAGATGAATATTGCTATGCGTAAAAGCATTTGAAAAGAGGTCGACTTGTTGTTGCCGACGCAGAGTGGCGAGTATGTCATTAAATTGGTTGAGCGCATCGTTTTGAGCCGCCACATCTCCGGCGGTCAGTGCTTGATGATACGCTTGTCCTATTTTAGTTCCCGAGGCGACCAAATCGGCGTCAGAAAGCGACTGAGAAACCCCAATTGAAAATGTCAATGCAACGAATGACAACATCAGAACTTTTTTTAGATTATTCATATTCAGATAATTCATATTATTGATTACGGAAAATAGATACGAAAACGTGTTATACCATCGGAATAAGTCTGTAGTGAGAATCGGCAACCATGTTTTTTGAGCACTTCGCTGACAAACAGCAATCCAAGTCCTAGTCCATTTGGTTTGGAAGAATAGAATGGAGTAAATAGTCGTTGAGCCACATCGGGATTGATTCCGACTCCATTGTCTGAGATTTCGAGCATTTGAGGCGCAGCGGTAGTGGTAATCAATATTTCTCCCTCGTTGTCGATGCTTTCCACCGCATTTTTGAGAATATTCACCATCACTTGCTCAAACAACGATGGGTCTATATCGACCATCGGAGCCGTCTCGCAGATATTAAGATGGAGTCTGATATTGCGGTCGAGGCATAGACTTTCCATAAAAATCTTACAAGCAGCCACCGTTTCATTAAGATTACACTCTACGATATTCGGTTCAGGAATCTTCACCACATCGGCATAGGCTGATATAAAGCGACTCAAACTCAAGCAACGCTCGCCACACACATTCAGCACCTCGCGCAGGTCTTCGCTGTCAGCCATATCAGAAAGAGAATCATCAATCGTGGCAAAAGCTGAACTTACTCCGGCCAAAGTATTATTAACCTCATGAGCAATCATACGTATCACTTTCTCGTAGGCCAATTTTTCGGCTTTGACCACTTCGGCTGTAAGGCTTTCGATCAGCACAAACGGATGAGCATATCCATGATCCATGAATGACAGGCGAGAGCAACGATATATCATAGCGTCGCTCAATCGCACCGTCTCGATTTTGTCGCTATCGATCCTATTTATCGCCTCAGCAAGAGTGCTATCTAATTCGGAAAATAACAATCCCAATATGTCGGAAGAGGAAGCAAAACCAAGCATCCTTACCGCTGCATCATTTGCACTTGTGATGCGATAGTCAAAGTCAAGTATTACTATCCCCATCGGAGAAGCACCGATAAGAAGATCGAGAAAATGATTTTGCTCTCGCACACGCAAACGCTCCTCTTTCAATTGAGCCATCATGCGATTAAATACTTCGACAATGCGGTCAGCCTCTTTTTGTCCCACAGGAGCAAGGCGAGAACTGAAATCCTGCTCGCGAAGCAAATCCATACCATTAGCAATCGAATCGAATGGGCGCAATACTTTGCGATAGAATATTACAAGAAACACGAGCGACAACAATGTAGCTACCTCAGCAATGTAGAAAGCCAAATTATGCTCACGCATCAACAATGTCAATAGATAAACGCCCAACGAGAGCAGTATCACTACGAATATGACGAAATATACGCGAAGTCTCATGGCATAGTAATTTGAAACTTCTCCAATCTACGATATAACGACTGCCGAGTGATGCCCAATTCCAAGGCTACTTGCGAGACATTATTTCCATGCTTGGCTATTGCTGCTATGATTCGCTGTCGCTCAACTTCAGCCATAGTCATACCGCTGAGATCAGAGACCGAAGATTGTGGATTGTGTAACTGATATTGCACTTCGAAATCAGAAGCATCAAGGGTAGATTTTCCGGCGACAAGAATAGTTCGCTCCACAAGGTTTTTCAGTTCGCGTATATTTCCCGGATATTGCTGTCGGCTCAAAAATGTTAAGGCTGCTTGAGTAAACTCCACACTTTGCTTCGCGGAGGCTTTACACACCGCATCGGCAAAATGCCGGGCGAGCAACGGAATGTCTTCGCGACGCTCACGCAAAGGCGGGAGAGTCACAGTAATCAGATTGATACGATAGAAAAGATCCTCGCGAAAACGTCGCTCGGCAACCATGAGAGGAAGATCGGCGTTGGTGGCGCACACCACGCGCACATCGACACGACGAGGACGGCTATCGCCAAGAGGCTCAAAAGTCTGCTCTTGCAACACGCGCAACAATTTCACTTGGAAACTCATATCCAAATCACCTATTTCATCAAGAAAAATCGTACCGCCATCGGCCAATTCAAAGCGCCCCACTCTATCAGCTGAAGCTCCCGTAAAAGCACCTTTTTTATGCCCAAACATTTCGCTTTCAAACAACGACTGAGAGATACCGCCCAGATTTACTTTTACAAAAGATTTATCTGCTCGTCGACTATTGTGATGTAACGCCTCGGCGATAAGTTCTTTACCGGTACCATTCTCACCCATTATAAGCACGGACGCATTAGTATCGGCGACGCGCTCTATCGTAGAGAGTACATCCATAAGCGACTTACTGCGTCCAATGATTCGAGAACGGTCAAAACCACTTTCTGTAATGATACGATTCTTAGTCGATAATTCCAACGCCGTCTCAACATGCTGAAGCAACGCCCGATTGTCCCATGGCTTGGAAATAAAATCGAGTGCACCAGCTTTCATTCCCTCGACAGCCAAAGGAATGCTACCCCATGCCGTCATCAGTATCACAGGGACATCAGGCTGAAAAATTTTTATTTGCTTCAGCAGCGTGATGCCCTCAATCCCCGATGTAGATCGAGAATAATTCATATCAAGCAATATCAACTGCGGAGCCGTGACACGCACCACTGCCATAGCTTCTTGTGGAGAAGAAACTGCCTGCGCCTGATATCCGGCACGTTTGAGAAGCACCTTCAAAGATGAGCGAATAGCACTATCGTCGTCAACTATAAGTATCATAATAATGCAAAGTTACATGATTTTTCTAAAATTGCAAGCTATTGCTTCACTATAGCTTCAATATCGGCATCTATACCACTATTTGCGACAAAGTCCCATAGTGTAAGACTGCGAATTTGATAATAATAGTACCAATAGAGAAACAGCTCATTGATATATTCTTGTCGCGATTCGTCCTTCTTGGTCTGAGAATCGTTGAGATCGAGCGTAGATATTTTACCAATCATAAATGTTTCCACATTAGTATGATAGCGTCGTTGGGCGATGGTATCAGCCACTGAAGCGATATTCACTTGTGCCTGCTGATTGTTGAACCGCTCTACAAGAATAAAGAGATCTTGGTTAAATTCCATCGTCTCTTGTCGCAGACGACTCTTCACCACTTCGCGATTGCTCTCTGCCACCTTCACCTTTCCGCGTCGTTTTCCCCAATCAAGTATCGGAATTTTAAAACCTATTTCCACTATCTGATTATCTTTCAAACCCCGATAGGCATAATCAAACTTATTGTCCGTACCGGTAAATCCCACTTGAGCAAACAGTGTGATCTGCCGCATATCTCCTTTTGCTTTAGCCACTTCATAGTCGGCTTCAAGTTGACGCCGACGCACATTGCGAGCAAACGAATTGTTGGCAAGCGCCTTGTCGAGAACATCGACATAACGCACATCCACCTGCGGTACGGCATCGGGAATTATCGGCACCAATTCCACATCTTCATCAAGTCCAAGAAACGACCGAAGTTGAAACATATTGCTTTTTAATGTGCTTTCCGCATCGGTAAGCGACGACTGCGCATTCAGACTATTGAGTTCAAGCTGTAACAGATCATTTTCGCTGATTTTTCCCATATGACGTTTTGCCACAGCCACCTCATATAGTTTCTCAGCATTTGCAAGATTTTGCCGAGCAATTGTCACGTCTTCTTTAGCCATCAATAGATTGAAGAAATAGTTGATTGCCGTCATAGCTACCGTCTCTGTTGCACTGAGAAACGACGCTTTAGCCTCTTCGTAGCGAACCGGCTCGATGCGACGATTCCATTTTGTGGTATTCACACCAAAAATAGGCTGATTAAGCGTCAATGCCACCGGAATAGACATATATCGCGAACTTTTTTCGCCATCAAGTTGGCGAAGGAAGTCGAGAGAAGAATTGAGCGAAAGCGTACCACCTGTAAGCCAAATATTTTGAGTTACTGACAACTCACCCGTCATCTGCATATAATTATTGCGAACGTATGTGTAGCTACCATTATCGAGTTGATAAGGACTATATTGCTTATAGTAGCCGGGCAACGTAGCCGCAAAATTCACTTCCGGAAGCAAATCAGCGCGAAACGTACGATACTCCCAATAAGCAGTTTTCAGTTCGTTAAGAGCCACAGCAGCATCTACACTTTGAGTGCGCGCAATAGCAATGGCTTCGCCGAGAGTAATCTCGCGCACTGTCGCCCGACTATAAAATCCGGCAACAGAGGCAAGAGCAATCATCATTATTACAATTCTATGTCGCATAACGATTCGGTATTATCATATCACTTGGCGTCCATCAAAGAATCGTATGATCCGCGACGTTTGACGCGCTTGTTCTTCGTTGTGAGTAACCATCACGATAGTACGGCCATCCTCCTGATTAAGGCGATGAAGCAGATCCATCACTTCGGCACCCATCTTTGAATCAAGATTGCCGGTCGGTTCATCGGCAAGTATTATGTCCGGATTGCCGACTATGGCGCGAGCTATTGCTACGCGTTGGCATTGACCGCCCGACAATTGAGCCGGCATGTGACGCAATCGGTGACTCAGTCCTACTCTTTCGAGAACCTCTCGCGCAAGCCGCGAACGATCTCGCGCCGACATCTTACGATAGAGCAATGGAATCTCTACATTATCGATTACATTAAGCGAGTTAATAAGATGAAAACTCTGAAATACAAATCCAAGAGTTTTGTTACGGAACTCCGACAACGCCTTGTCTTTCATCCCGGAGACAATGGTATCGTTGATTACGACCGAGCCTGAAGTGGGTTTATCGAGCAACCCTATTATATTCAGCAGCGTAGATTTTCCGCATCCGGAGGGCCCCATAATACTTACGAACTCGCCTTTCTTAACCTCAAGATTTACATTTTCGAGAGCAAGAGTTTCTATCTCATTTGTGCGATAAATTTTGTTGATACCGCTAAGCTTTATTGTTGTCATTTTATTATCTGATTTTATAATTATACATTCTTTTTTAGTTTTCATTGAGAGCATCAACCGGGTTGACACACGATATACGACGAGCCGGAATGTAGATGCCAATTACAACCACAGCAACAAGTACGATCAATACGACAGCTGAGACAATTGCAAAGTGAGGCCAAAAATGAGTAAGCACTCCGTCGACCAATGGGTCATTCCACCAATTAGCGCCATAAGACAGCCCCTCAGCCAATGCCCACTGCATATATGCAAAGCAACCGACTATCCATGCGATAATGGTCAGCAACACTCCTTCTCCGATAAGCATACGCATTATCTTAGCAGGTGTTGCCCCAAATGAGCGCATAACACCGGCATCTTCGCTACGCGAACGAGTCTGAAGCCAGAAAGTTCCTACAACGCCCAAGCAGAGATTTACCATGAAAAATATTGCAAGTATCACATTTAAGCGTCGTATGTTTCCACCATTTTGATACTCAAACCTGCTACTCAGTTCAGGATAAGTCTCAGCTGAAAGAGCGAACAAATTACCCGAACGCATATCCTTGACCATCCAATCTTTCAACTCTTCTGCAAACGAATCCAGCTCCACTCCAGGCTTCACACGTACCAGAATTTTAAGATCCGGATTATTAAAATACATGTTCTGAGCCTTAAATACGGCATAGCGCGAGCGCAACAATGTGTAGACTCTCACATCCTCAACCACGGCAACAATACGAGCATCTTTGCCTTGGTAACGATCGGGAATGATTTTGCCTATCGGGTTTTCATTCGGGAAGAATCTATCAGCAAACGTTTTTGTCACAATCATATCATTCTCTCCCATCGACATCGACGACAACTCTTCAGAGGTTTTACAGCCTGCCATGGGTTTTATCCCATAGGTCGTAAAGTAGTCGTGGCCTACGTGATAATAGACAAGATTGGCATTGATTGTGTTTGTTTGCGTTGTGTCAAGATCAAATCCCGACATCGAGCTTCCCGGACTATTCATATAAGTCCATGTATTAATCGGAGTGGCACACTCCACATCTGTACGCTGCTTAATTCTATCGATCAACCGGATATAGTCCTCAGCCATCGACATCGAATCGGCACGAGACTCATCATATCCCGGTGCACGTGGGTCGAGTGTACCCAATGACACCATACATAGCCGGTCGGCATCATATCCTATCGGAAGGGCTAAATCGGATGTAATCACTACAATAGGGTCAAATATCACCCATGAGACAACAGTGACCAATATCAGTTCGGCCAAGAGCCAACCATTGCGGCGACGATGACTCCAAAGATTTTTTATAACTAACTTTGACATGGCTGATTATCTTTTTTCGTTTAATGATTCTACAATAGGACGACGCAATGAGTTCCAAGCCGGAATAAACGCCGAAATAAGATTTAGGATTACACATACCAATAGGGCTATACCGAATATCGTCGGAGCAAAAAGCATCTCACCCGAAATATCAGCTTGATAAATATATCGTCCATTATAACCATCGGCAATGGTAAAAATCCAATTGCGACACACCGCAAGAATGCCCCACGACAACATCAACCCAATGACGCTTCCTATAATAGTCAATACAAAATTTTCAATCAGCACTTGATTGAGCAATACACTGCGCGAAGCTCCATAGCTTTTGCGCACACCGATTTCCATCAATCGCGCATCCATTCGTCCGGCAATCATTCCACTTAGATTAAGAGCAGGAACAAGGAGCAGCACTAAGACAACGATGCCATATTGGCGTATAATATTGCTCCACGAAATCATTCGGTTGCGACTTTCTTGAAAAGTTTTTTCGACATGCGTCACGGGATCTTCAAAAATGTTGAGGGTGTGACCTTCTGCTTTCGCATTGTACTTGCGTATCAATTCAGCTACTTCTTCATTTGCAGCCTCAACTGCTCCAGCGGTATCCGGCACAAGCAATTTCACTTCGTAAGAACCATAATATGAGCCTTCGTTCTCATTTACGTTAAAATTCATCGCAGAATAAGGGATGAACGCATCGCCATAAGCATCAGTCGCCAACGTGCTGCAATCCTTCACCACCCCTACTACCCGATACTGCAGATAGTCCATTGAGAATGTTTTGCCTGTCACACCTTCTGCCGTACCGAAAACTTTTCGAGCAACCGACTCAGTGATTACCGCTACCTGACTTCCCGACGATAAATCAGCTTCAGTGAACGGCTTTCCATCAACGAAATCAAACTCGTAGATCTTGAAAAAACCATGGTCGGTATGCCTCACAAATATTCCGATATCGCCACTGTTGTCGAATGGCTGAATATAGCTCACATGCTCAGCCGTATTTTCTGCCGAAACGACCTCGGCCGTTTTCATCGGATAAAACATATCTTTTACAGCTTGCAATGACCATGCCCATTGTTGACTACCTCCATTATCCATCTCAAATCGAGCCACGCGAAGATACAGAGTGCGGTCTCGATTCGCTTCGGGATAAATCGGAGCAAGCTTCACATAGTAGATGATTGCAAAAATCATCGTAGTGGCAATAGCAAGAGCTACTCCGCCGATATAGACGGCAGTAAACACTTTGTTTTGCCGTGCCTGCGCTAAGGCTTGTTTAATACATTGTCTTATCATTTTAATTTTAGATTATTGATTGTTTTATAATTACTCATATCACTTATCACAACTTCATCACCCTCATCGAGCCCATCAATCACTTCCACATAGTCATAATTGCTATCCCCGAGGCTGACATGTCGTTTTTCCAAATTTCCATCGCCGGCTACGACAAATAGGTCGTAGATATTAGCGCCGGTATAAAATGAGGCATTCGGAAGTCGCAACACGTTTTCCATAACATTGCTCATCACATACACATCTGTTTTCAGTCCCGAACGCAAATCCTTATGGTCGGCGCTATCAAGCTGCACAGAAAATGCAATCACGCCATTACGCGACATCGGAGTCACATTACGTATAATGCCACGTAGCATTTCGCGGCCTACTTTTACCGCTGCCGGCCCCCCTACTCTTACCCTGTCGCCATAATTGTCGGAAATCTCGCAATCTACCTTGAAGCGACTCAAATCAGAAATAATTGCCACTTGCTCTCCTTGCGACACCTGCGCACCCATCTGATTGTTGATATAAGTCAGCACAGCAGCACGAGGAGCCCGAATCTGAGCATCATCGAGAGTGCGACTCATCTCGGCAAGATTCTTTTCAAAGATATTCAGCTCGAGCTGTTTCACTTTCAGATCGGATGCTTTTACCTCTCGCTCGTTGGCAAGTTGCTGACGTAGTTGTTGCAGTTCCAATCGTCCGGTATTGTAAGCCAATTCCACTTGATGCACATTGTCGCCCGTTCCGGAGCCAAGACTATCAAGATAGCGTTCGTTGCGCAACTCTACTTCCATTCGGCTCACACTCATCTCTTTTACTTTCACTTTCATGGCAAGATCGCTCAGATAAGTGTTGTTGTTCAGTCGCAATTGTTCGAGTTGATAGCGCATCATTTGCCCTTCATCGAGCAACTTATTGTAATCACTTTGCGCCGTCATCAAGTCTAAACAAAGTAATGGTGTACCTTCCTCGACCGCATCGCCGGCTTTACGATACACTTCAACAATGCGAGTATTGATAGGCGAAGTAATTATTTCTTCAAAAGCCGGGACGATCTTTCCCGAAGCGGTAACACTCGCTTCAATAGTGCCGCGATCTACTTTTGCAATCTTGATATCCTTCCTATTTACACTACTTCGCAATGCTATTGCACCCATGACAACGACAACGACAGCAACAGCCATACCGACGCCCCATTTGAGCCATTGGCGAAGTCGCGTCCGATTGCGTTCTGATTTTGAAATCTCTCTATCCATAATTATTAAATAATTTGTTTTTTGACATATTATAGTGCCAAAGTCGTGCCAAAATCATAACCATCTAATAATCAAGAATTAGACAAATTTAATAGCCGTCCGAAAACGGACACTTCCCCACAAAATCGGACATAGAAAAAGGACAAAGAAAAAGCCTGTCGGCAATTGTCGGCAGGCTTTGGTAAATTAGTGACTTAAAAGTTGTGTCAAAAGCGATGTCGATGGGTTGTGAGCAACTACACGCCCTTGTGGGTCGATAAGGAAAGATTGAAACCCATCGCCAAGGTGATATGCGCTACGCAATTGAGCGGCTTTATCGCCTTGAACATAAAATTGTGTCTTCGAATTTAGATTGTCTCTACGCACTATCTCACGAAAGAGGCGCTCACTACGATCGAAATTGACCGACAAGAAACAAAATCGCTCGTTATCGCTCTGCTGTGCGAAGCTATCATATTGATTGCATCGGATACGCGAGTCAGCATCGGATGAAGCCCAAAATGTGAGCAACAAGTATTTTCCGCGAACATCGTCGAGAGCTACAACCGAGTCTGTATTTTCTACTTCAAAGTAAGGAGCTGAATACCCTTCTTTGGCATCAATAACACGACCGGTATAGGCCGAAACAGAGATGATAAGAACGGCGAAGAGCACAATAATTGAAATTGTTTTCTTCATTTGATACTATTAAAATTCATACTCAGGATTGCCGGTAGAATCATAGTCGGTATAATGACAATCCTTGCCGATTTTCGGCGAAACTGCCAATCGCTATCAGCAGCCGATTTCGGAGGAAATCGGTGCAAAGATACGACAAATTTCTCTTATAGCCAAATAATAGCTCTCATTATCACCACTTTAGCATGCACATAGTTTTCAATCATCAGCTAAAAGTCGCACCAGCAAAGCGATTGAGCTGAGTGTTAAACATTGCCAATAATTATGTTTTACAACATATCCGCTATCCGAAATCGCATTTATACTCCTGAATTATTTCTTGTAAAATCGTGGGATAATAGTTAACTTTGCGACCATAAAGCAGCTGTGTGGCTTGTCGCTTGCTCACTTCGAGTGGGGCAAGAGGAAAGTCCGGGCAACATAGAGCACCATATTTCCTAACGGGAAGCTATCGGCGACGGTAGAGTAGCGTGACAGAAAACAACCGCCTCCGCCATGGGTGGAGGTAAGGGTGAAAAGGCGAGGTAAAAGCTCACCGGGTGTGATAGCAATATTGCATGCCGCACGTCTTATGGGTTGCAAGGTCAAGTATACCGGCATTTAAGGGCTGCTCGTCCATTGTCGGGGGGTAGACTGCTTGAGCGCAGTGGTGACACGGCGCGTAGATAAATGACAGGCCGTTGGCGAGTGCATCGCTTGCGATATGACGACAACGACATAACCCGGCTTATAGCACAACTGCTTTTTTATTATGATAATCTACCATAGGAGGCAAGGTTGCCGACCTAAAATCACAGATAAAAATGACCGACAAAAACACAAAATGTAGTAAGCTACAACTACTTAAAGCTCAAGCACTGAAAGTGTGGGAGTATTATTCCGACGGAATTTGGAATGATACCCGCGAAAATTGGCGTGTAAATTTGGTCAAGACTATTAATCTATCGGTAAGGTCGTTTCTAAACGCCGATTTGCAGACTCGCGCAGCATCACTCACCTATCGCACATTATTGGCCGTTGTACCGGCATTGGCATTGATTTTTGCTATCGGGCGAGGATTCGGATTTCAAAACATATTGCAAAACCAGCTTTTCGACTATTTCCCTTCGCAGACAAAAGCCATCGAAACGGCCTTAACCTTTGTCGACTCATATTTGGCACAGGCATCGCAAGGGATTTTTGTAGGTATCGGCATCGTATTTCTACTATGGACTTTGGTCTCTCTATTAGGCAATGTAGAGAATTCATTTAACGTAATATGGGGCTCCCGAAAAGGGCGTAGCATGGTGCGTAAATTCACCGACTATACTGCCATATTCTTTATCTTGCCGGTGCTGATGATATGTGCAAGCGGTATTTCGATATTTATGTCGTCGACGATACAGGATTCGGGCGTGTTCAGTGTGTTGTCGCCGATTGTGTCATGTCTGCTCGACTTTGCTCCTTATCTGCTCACATGGCTGTTTTTTGCCGCGGCCTACAAATTGATACCTAATGCAAAAGTAAAATTCAAATACGCATTGTTGGCCGGAATCATTGCCGGCACATTGTTTCAATTGCTTCAAGAACTATTCGTTAGCGGACAGATATATGTATCGAAATACAATGCTATATATGGTAGTTTTGCATTTCTTCCTTTATTGTTGATATGGCTTCATCTGACGTGGATGATATGCCTATCGGGAGCCGTGATATGCTATTCATCGCAAAATATATTTCAATTTAATTTTGCCAACAATATCAATTCGATTTCAGCCGACTATCGTCGCAAAATTTCGATAGCAACAGCTTCGGTCATAGCAAAACGATTTGAACAACGACAACCTCCGCTATCGATTCTGGACTTTGCCACCTATTTTAATATGCCCTCACGACTCACCACTGATATTCTAGATGAGATGGTGGATGTCGGGCTATTGTCGCAAGTGATACGTAGCGACGAGATGGTAGGCTATCAACCGGCTGTCGACATCAATCAATTTACCCTCGGACTGCTGATGAAATCGCTCGACGATCGAGGAAATGCCGGATTTATCCCGGATTTTGACAAGCGATTTGCGGCAGCCATTGAGATTAGCGACAAGGCACTTGAGGATGCCTACAAGATGGCCGACACCGTGAGAGTGGTCGACTTGCCTTTTAACATTGAATCTACTATAAACAGACAATAATCAATCACAACAAAAACTATCTGAAATGAAAAAAGCTATTTCAACCAATGCAGCTCCGGGAGCTATCGGTCCCTACAGCCAAGCCATCGACGCCGGTGCTTTTGTGTACGCATCAGGTCAAATTCCCATCGACCCTGCTACCGGAGTGATGCCCGAAGGCATCAAAGCACAAACAGCACAATCACTCGCCAATGTGAAAGCGATTCTTGCGGAAGCCGGATTGACAATGGATAATGTGGTAAAAACTACTGTATTTCTTGCCGATATGAGCCTGTTTGCTGAAATGAACGAAGTGTACGCAACAGCGTTTAATGCTCCATTTCCTGCCCGCTCAGCCGTTGCCGTTAAGGAAATTCCCAAGGGAGCACTTGTAGAAATCGAAGTAATCGCAATCCGATAAGCATCGATTCTTGTTTAGATACACGACCGAGCCGAAATTTAATAAATCGGTTCGGTCGCTTTTTATATTGCAATATTCATCTATAATTTGTAAATTTGCGACAAAGCTCAGAGAGCTGAGCCTAACATATCGAAAATAAAAAACGAAGCGTTATGCTTTTCTTGTAATTGGAAACGTGAGAAACTTTCAATAACAGCAAGAAATAGTGTGATGGTTCGCGTGGTATAGCGCGGACTGATTGCTACATCTTCTGTTATAGGTAATTCTCACGACCTCCAATTAAAGAAGCAGCGTATCAGCACCGCGCTTCTTATGTAAAATAAAAGTCCTTGTGGTGCAGAGAGGACTAACATAATTTATCATGAAAAAATTACTCACATTAGCAATGTTGCTCGTAATGTCACTATCGACTTACGCGCAGAAAGATGTTACAAAATTCCTCGGAATACCGGTAGATGGGACTAAATCTGAGATGATTCGCAAACTCAAAGCCAAAGGCTTCACAAGTTCTTCGTATAATAAAGATGTCTTGGAAGGCGAGTTCAACGGAATGGATGCAAAAATTTGGATTCAAACAAATAGAAATTTAGTTTGGAGAATTATCGTTTCTTATAGTAATTTATCTGAACAAAATGCAAAGACTCGATATAATAACTTATGTTATCAATTCAATAATAATCCGAAGTACTTTTCATCTACTTCAGATTTTACTATACCAGAAAGTGAAGACATTTCATATGAAATGAGTGTAAGAGAAAAGAAATATCAAGCCTGTTTTTTTCAACGTCCAGATTTAGATATACTAAAAGATGACTATTCTTCATATCTTGAAAGCAACTTCAACGAAAATAAATACGCATGGATTACAATCATTCAAAACACTCCTTCGGACTATGGAATAGCCATATATTATGAAAATGGATATAACATTGCCAATGGAGAGGATTTGTAATGGTTAGTTAGATCTGAAATAGGAGCAAAAAGGTGCAGCGGAAACGCGAATCTGTAAAAATATAGAAATAATTTGGTCGAATTGCAAATTTTTCGTAATTTTGCACCCGAATTAAAAAATAGACTATATAAACTAAGATTGTTTATTTAATTTTGTTGCACTATGAACTCAGAAATGATTGGTACTTGGGCAGGTCTCGTATGGAATGCCCTCAACGAAGCCGGAACTCTCGGCTCAAAGCAAATTAAGAAAGCGACCAAACTCAAAGACAAAGAGCTTTATGCAGCTCTCGGTTGGCTTGCTCGCGAAAACAAAGTAGCCATCGCTGATGGCGAAGACAAGGAAATCATCGTTTCTCTCGTCTAATCTTAACCTCTACATAAACAGAAGCGCATCTCCCGATTGGCGATGCGCTTCTGTTTTTTTGTTATTTCAATAACGCTTTTGCTCGTTCGGGATCAGCACCAAGAGATATTGCCTTACGCATATCATTGTCAGCATCTTGGTAGTGGTAGCGTCGCTTATGCAGATATGCCCGATATAAATATAGGTCAGGATCGCTCTCATCGAGCTTTAATCCGGCGGCAATGTCCTCGGCAGCATCACCATATTTCTCAAGCATCAGCCAACATGCCACACGCTGTCCGTAATATAACGCCGACGGCCATCGAGATATTAATATCGTGTATTGCTCGATTGCTTTGTCTATCTGTCCGGTGGTTTGATACATCGAGGCTCGCGCAATAGCAAGCTCTTCGCTATCAGGAGTCAACAACGCCATTGCATCAAGATCGGCTTGAGCCACATCGAAATCAAGATATTTCAAAGCTATCATACAATGAAGGAATCGTGGCTCGACAAGTGTTGAGTCAAGCGTGATAATACGCCCATAGTCATTGTAAGCATCTTTATCTCGTCCCAATGCTCGATACACCTTCGCCCTATTTTCCAACACGACCACCATTGACGGTGCTGCTGCATGAGCTTTATTCAAGGTTTCTAAAGCCAAGCTATCCTGCTCCAAATTAAAGTAAACAATTCCTAAGTTTGACAACAAAAGAGGATTAGACGGATTGGTCGGCTCTTTGTCGAGAGCTTCGGATATTATCATCCGAGCATCGCTCCAACGATGCTCTTTTATAGCATTGTCGGCCTCACCAACCAAATCAATATATTCTTGTCCGGTCTGTGCGATTGCTGCAAAAGCAACCGTTACAGACAAAAAGATTGCAAATAGTCTCATAAAATCACTCAAAAATTGAATGGTACAAATTTATAGTAATCGACTTAACAGACCGACCTCGTATAGATTTATTTAGCTATTTTTTGCAAATAATCGCTTTATAATAGTATCAACGGCGTCGATAAGTGGTAGATTTTCGCTAATTTTGCACCATGAAAACGATAAAAACACTCTTATTACTCTCGATAGCAACGCTTCTTACTGCATGCGGCAGCGATGTCGATGCTCCGCAAACCAAGCGAACGATTTTGGTGTATATGGTAGCCTCCAACACGCTCGGAGGTTATAATTACGACGACAAAGATATTGCCGAAATGCAATCTATCATTGAGTCTGAAGGTCTTAACGGATGCCGGTGGCTCGTGTATCTGATGCCAAAAACCGGCGAACCGACGCTCAAAGAGTTTACCAAAACCGGCGCTAAGACACTCGCCACCTACTCATCGAGCGACTACGCCGTAGATCCGGATGTAATGACCGGCGTGTTTGCAGACATGAAGCGCCACGCACCTGCTAATGAATATGGGCTTATATTATGGAGCCATTCCGATGGATGGGCAGCCCCTTTAAACCCACTCAGTAGCATATCGGGACGTTCGTTTGGTGAAGACAGATCTTATGCCATGAGCATTCCGGACTTAGCCGACGCTCTTTCGGGACAAAATTTCAGCTTCATATATTTCGACTGCTGCTATATGTCGAATGTTGAATCTCTATACGAATTGCGTCACTGCACCCCTTATATAGTAGCCTCAGCTACCGAAATACCGGTAAATGGGATGCCCTACGACGAAAACATTCCTCTATTTTGTGCCGACAACATAGATTTGCAACAGGCTTGCGAAAACACATTCAACTATTACAACAATAACTCCGAAGACAAATGGCGTTCATGCTCAATATCGCTTATTGACACTCGCAATCTTGACCGTCTTGCACAAGTAAGTCGCTCGATTTTCGCATCAGGAGCGACAATTGATCCGAATTATATTCCCCAACAACTACAACCGGAAGCTGAAGCACAATTTTTGTTTGACTTCCCCGACTATATGCGCTCACTCGACGCCACCAATAGCTATCGAGCCGATTTTGATACCGCACTGTCGAATGTAGTAATCTACACTCGCCACACCGAACAAATGTGGCCTACCCTATCGTATGCATGGCGACTTGACAGATGCAACGGAATATCAAGCTATATCGTTCGCGACATCGACGATGCTTCATATCGAGGCTATTCATCATTACAATGGTGGAACGACGTGGTAAGCGTAGCATTCGATGATAATATTGACAAAAACTAATCCCCCTCAGCAAATTTATGATACCTTCCACAATAGACACTACAGCAGTAACCGATTCGATAGCAGCTGCAAAGAAAGCCGAATTAAGCATGCTGCAATCGATGCCCGTAGAGGAGCTTGTAAATACGGCAATAAATGGGATGGTGAAATTCGCCATCAATCTTGCTGTCGCCATCTTGGTATTATATATAGGCAAATTTCTCATCAGCCGAATATATAAAATCACACTTGCCATTTTCATTCGTCGAGAGATAGATCGCTCGCTCGGCACATTTGTGCTCAGTGTGATGCGGATTGTGATGTATTTCATCCTAATAGTCATTGTAATCGGAATCCTCGGCATTGAGACAAGCTCATTTTTAGCGTTGTTTGCTTCGGCCGGTGTAGCAATCGGTATGGCTTTGAGTGGCACACTTCAAAACTTTGCGGGAGGAGTGCTGATTCTACTCTTGAAGCCTTACAAAGTGGGCGACTATATTGAGGCTCAGGGGTATGCAGGCACAGTGAAAGAGATACAAATATTCCACACTGTCATCACGACGTCCGACAATCAATATATCATAATCCCAAACGGAGGACTCTCGACCGGAAGCATCAACAACTACTCAAAAGAAGAGTATCGTAGAATCGATTGGACCGTCTCGATTGCTTATGGCGATGACGTTGATGTAGCCCGCAAAGCACTTTTGGAAATATTGCATAGCGACAAACGCATTGTAAAAAAATATATCGAAGAAGACCGCAAAGAGCGCTCAGCCTCAATGGAAGCGACTCAGCCGACAGAGACAGCAGAAGAGAAACCACGCCGATGGTGGCAACGCCGACGCAAAAGTCGGGCGAAAGAAGCCTTCGAGAAATGGCAAGCCGCCAAAGTAGCTGAAATAACAGCACGTATTCCGCGTGTCGATCGTTCTCCGGTAGTAGTGGTAAAAACTCTTAACGCCAGCAGTGTCGACATCGTAGCAAAAGCTTGGACACGCAACGCTACATATTGGTCGGTACTCTATGATATAAATGAACGAATTTACAAAGAGTTGCCAAACCATGGCATCAATTTTCCATTCCCACAAATGGATGTTCATATTTCTCAATCGTAAGCAAATACGCGCTTTTACTTTTTAGCTGCTAAAATTTAATTATAAATATCCTTAATATACTCACATTTTTCCAAAAAGAATAGTTATATTTGTGAGATTATATTCTGAGGCAACCAGTGTAGCCTGTTAAGACCTCGACATTTACTTGTCAAGCAAACGAATCAGCACGTACCTTAAATGCCTCATGATTACACCTTTGGCTCATCCATCCTCTCCTCGACACAACATGGAAGCCGCCTCTCTCCCTTTCGGTTCTGCGCAATGCGTGGGACTTGCGACGTGATAAAAAAATAAAAAACTAACATAAATGATAAGTAAATGGAATTACTTACCCCTTACTACAGACGAACAAAAATTAGAGATGCAGTTGGCAAAGGAGTTTGCCAATTGTCAGCCCATTAGCGAGCTATTGGTTCAGCGTGGTATCTCGTCGGTAGAGGAGGCTGAAAAGTTTTTTCACCCCTCGCTCAAGGATATGCACGACCCGTTCCTCATGCCCGATATGGACAAAGCTGTAAACAGGCTTAATAAAGCCATGGGGTCAAAGGAGAAAATAATGGTTTATGGTGACTATGATGTAGACGGTACCACATCGGTGGCTTTGGTCTATAAATATCTCCAAAACTTCTACTCCAACATTGATTTCTATATCCCTACGCGCTACGACGAGGGTTATGGAATTTCTAAACGTAGCATCGATTACGCCGCTCAACTCGGCGTAAAGTTAATCATCATCCTCGATTGTGGCATAAAGGCTATCGAGGAAATCAAGTATGCCAAAACGCTTGGCATCGACTTTATCATCTGCGACCACCACGTTCCCGACGATGAGCTGCCTCCGGCAGAAGCGATATTAAATCCCAAATTAGAGGGATGCACCTATCCGTGTCAGCATTTATCCGGATGTGGCGTAGGCTATAAATTCATGCAAGCATTTGCCATATCCAATGGCATTGTCGGCAACGAATTGGAGAGCCTGCTCGATCTTGTTGCAGTAAGTATAGCTGCCGACATTGTGCCTATGGTCGACGAGAACCGCATTATGGCTTATCACGGACTACGTCGCATCAACGCTAACCCCAACATGGGTTTGCGAGCCATCATCAAGATTTGCGGACTATCGAATCGTGAAATAACCATCAGCGATGTTATATTCAAGATTGGACCCCGCATCAACGCATCGGGACGTATGCAAAGCGGACGCGAAGCCGTAGAGCTATTAGTGTCGCGCGACATTAACGATGCCTACGAGCGCGCCAAAGATATCGACCGCTATAATCAAGACCGCAAGGAGCTTGACAAACGCATCACCGACGAAGCAAACACCATCCTCGAATCACGAGGAGAAATGCATTCCGAGAAAAAGTCGATTGTTATCTACAACAAAGATTGGCACAAAGGTATCATCGGCATCGTCGCTTCACGCCTTACAGAATTGTACTACAAGCCATCCGTCGTATTAACATTATCGAACGGATTGGCAACCGGGTCATCGCGCTCCGTACAAGGGTTTGACATCTACAAAGCCGTAGACGCATCGCGCGATTTGCTTGAAAATTTCGGTGGTCACACCTATGCCGTTGGCCTATCGCTCAAAGAGGAAAATATACCGGAATTTACCCGTCGATTTGAAGAGTACGTTGCAGCCAACATACTTCCGAGTCAACTTACTCCTCAGCTCGACATAGATGCATTTCTAACTTTCGCGGAAATAACTCCGGAATTTATTTCAACGTTACGCAAGTTTAATCCATTCGGTCCGGGCAACTCCAAGCCGGTATTTTGCACCAAGAATGTGATGGATTTCGGCACAAGCAAACTCGTAGGGCGTAATTTAGAGCATATAAAACTCGAATTGGTCGATAACACTTCCGGCAAGGTGCTTAACGGCATTGCATTTAACGCAGCCAAGCACTTTGAGCACATCCACGCACATAAGCCGTTTGACATCTGCTACACGATAGAGGATAATAAGCATCAAAATTCTCCATCGGCCATCCAGCTCTTGGTCAAGGAGATTCATGTGTAATGATGCATGATTATGCGCGATACTATACGCGACATACTCTTTAAGCATTGGGGCTACTCATCGTTTCGCCCCAAGCAAGAGGACATAATATTGTCGGTACTCGATGGGAACGACACCATCGGACTCCTTCCCACCGGAGGGGGCAAGTCAATCACATTTCAAGTCCCGGCTCTCGCACTGCCGGGGCTGACAATTGTGGTAACTCCCCTCATTTCCTTAATGAAGGACCAAGTTGACAATTTGCGTGTGCACGACATCAAAGCTATATATCTTCATGCCGGATTATCACGAGCCGAAAATCGCCTTGCAATCGACAAATGCCGCTATGGAAAAGTAAAATTATTATATGTATCGCCAGAGAAACTTCAATCAGAACGGTTTGTCGACGAATTGAGATTTCTCGACATCAGTCTGATAGTAGTAGATGAAGCTCACTGTATTTCTCAATGGGGCTATGATTTCAGACCCTCATATCTACGCATCAGTTCACTGCGCACACTATTTCCACAAGCTCCAATTCTTGCACTCACGGCATCTGCCACACCTGAAGTTGTGGACGACATCATGAATCGGTTGCAATTCAAGTCGCGCAACCTATATTCACGCAGTTTCTCCCGCGACAACATCTCATATATCGTAAGGAACGGTGATAACAAGGAGCGTCAACTCATTAAGATATTGACCTCTACAACCGGATCGGCCATAGTATATGTACGCTCTCGACGTCGCACCCGCGAAATTGCCGAATTTTTACTAAAAAATGATATTTCATCAGATTTCTACCATGCCGGACTTGCTCCCGAAGACAAAAATGACAAGCAAAATCGCTGGAAGACCGACGAAACGCGAGTCATAGTAGCAACCAACGCATTCGGCATGGGCATTGACAAACCGGACGTGCGCGTGGTTGTCCACTACGATTTGCCATCCTCTTTGGAAGAATACTACCAAGAAGCCGGCCGAGCAGGTCGCGACGGAAAGCCCTCGTATGCCGTTCTATTGGCATCCGTATCCGACAAAGCGCGATTGACACGCAGAATCTCCGAACAATTTCCACCCAAAGATTATATCCGACGAGTGTATGAACTTGCAGGCAATTTCGTCAACGTAGCCGTGGGGGATGGATACAACCAGATTTATGAATTTAATTTTAACCTTTTCTGTAAGACGTTTGACCTACGACCGGTTGAAGCAAATAGCGCGATGCATCTACTCACTCAAGCCGGCTACTTCGAATTTATCGAAGAATTGTCTACTCAATCTCGCCTAATGATTCTGCTGACTAAGCACGAATTATACAACCTAAAGCTCGACAACGATACCGACCGAGTGTTTCAACTTATACTGCGCACATATTCCGGACTCTTTGCCGACTATGTATATATCAGCGAGGCAGTAATAGCTCGACGCGCAAACCTATCGGAGCAATCCGTATATGAGTCGCTACTTTGCCTGACTCGAATGCATGTAATACACTACATACCACGCAAATCCACACCGTACCTCTACTATACCACGTCGCGAGAACTTCCTCGCTACGTTGAGTTGCCTCGGAGCGTGTATGAAGATATGCGTCAGCGCCTTGAACAACGAATTGAAGCGATGAAGCAATTTGCGTTCTCCGGGGGGGAATGTCGAGTGAACATTATGCTTCACTACTTCGGTGAAACTCCGAAAAAACCGTGTGGGAAATGTGACATTTGTCGCAGTCAATCTCAAAGGCCACAAACAATAAAAGAAACACAATCGCTTCGCGACTCAATATTATATATGACCTCGCAACAATCTCGCCCCTTATCCTATTTAATCGATACTGCAGCCGCAAAAGAATCGGACGTAATTGAGACAATACGCCAACTTCTCGATGAGGAACTCCTCTCCACCGATGGTATCACTTATTCAGCACATAAACAATAAGAGTTTCGTTTTAGGGAACTTCTATAAATTACATTGAGAAGATTTTTGAATTTTTCTTTGAGAAGATTTTTGATTTTTGTCGAAAGAGCATAGTGAGCTATGTGATTGAGACAAAAACAAAAAGATGCCAAGAAAAATCATAAAGCACTCAATAGGAACATTTCCGTTGTCTTGAGTTTTCTTGAGTTTTATTAATCCGGGGAATTTATAGATGTTCCCTTTATTTTCTCACGATTTTTATGTACTTTTGCACCACAAAAAAGGAAATTAAATAAACACTCAAAACTATGGCAAAGAAAGCTTTGTTAATGATTCTCGATGGATGGGGAATCGGAAATCAATCAAAAGGAGACGTTATTTTCTCTACCCCCACTCCCTATTGGGACTATCTGTTGAAAACATATCCTCACTCACAGCTCCAAGCGAGCGGTGAAAATGTAGGACTACCCGACGGGCAAATGGGTAATTCCGAAGTTGGTCACTTAAATATCGGCGCCGGTCGCGTTTTGTACCAAGACCTCGTAAAAATCAATAAAGCTATTAAGGAGGGAACAATCCTCGACAACCCCGAAGTAAAAAGTGCATTCTCTTACGCCAAAGAAAATGGGAAGTCGATCCATTTCATGGGTCTCACCAGCGATGGCGGTGTTCACTCTTCGCTCGACCACTTGTTTGCTCTTTGCGATATAGCTAAACACTATGGACTTGAAAACGTATATATCCATTGCTTTATGGATGGTCGTGACACCGACCCCAGAAGCGGAAAAGGCTTCATCGAGCAACTCCAATCACACTGCGACAAAAGCACAGGAAAGATAGCTTCGATTATCGGTCGCTATTATGCCATGGACCGCGACAAGCGTTGGGAACGCGTTAAAGTGGCCTACGATCTACTCGTAAATGGAGAAGGAGAAAAAGCATCAGACCTCGTTGCTGCCATGCAATCATCATACGATGGTGATGTGACCGACGAATTTATCAAGCCTATCGTAAACGCAAATGTCGATGGACGCATCAAAGAGGGCGACGCTGTGATATTCTTCAACTACCGCAACGACCGCGCTAAAGAGATCACCACAGTGCTCACTCAAAAAGATATGCCTGAAGAAGGGATGCATACTATCTCGGGATTGCAATTCTACTGCATGACCCCTTACGACGCATCATTTACCGGAGTTAATATCCTCTTCGACAAAGAGAATGTCAACAATACACTTGGCGAATATCTTTCATCGCTCAACAAAACACAGCTTCACATTGCTGAGACTGAAAAGTATGCTCACGTTACATTCTTCTTCAACGGCGGCCGCGAAACTCCCTACGAAGGCGAAGAGCGTATCCTTGTTGCATCGCCTAAGGTTGCAACCTACGATCTAAAGCCCGAGATGAGTGCTTACGAGGTTAAAGACAAACTCGTTGAGGCAATAAAGAGCGAGAAGTTTGACTTTATCGTAGTCAACTATGCCAATGGCGACATGGTGGGTCACACCGGCATATATGAAGCTATCGAAAAAGCAGTAACCGCTGTAGACAATTGCGTCAAAGATACCGTTGAAGCAGCTAAGGCTGCTGACTATGAAGTTATCATCATCGCCGACCATGGCAATGCCGATAACGCAATCAACCCTGACGGCACAGCCAATACCGCCCACTCTCTCAATCCGGTGCCTTGCGTTTATGTAACTGCTCGCGAGGGAGCTAAGGTAGAGAATGGTATTCTCGCCGACGTAGCGCCTACAATTCTTAAGATTATGGGAATTACTCAACCATCGGAAATGACCGGTCACGCTCTTATCGACTAAAATATCGATTGAGTAGCAAACATAAGTCGGGTATCGTGTGTTGCGATGCCCGACTTTCATTTTGCCACAAAACGAAAGATTTTACTTTCAAAATCGAAAGAAAACACCCAAAAGAATGATATTTTGATTAAATATTGTTAATAGGCCTCATTTTTTTATCGTAAAATTTGTAGCGAAATTAAAAAGCCGTTACCTTTGTAACGTGTTTTTCATGGTATTAGATTTAAGGTTAACGAAGATTGGTTGTCGTGATGACACCCAATTTTTTTTTGCACCTATCCGAAAACGAATATCAGCGACCAATTTCTGGCTGCAAATACACCAAGTGCGCCAAGTGCGTGATGTGTGCATTTTTCGTATCAATGGTATGGAAGTTTATTTGTAGAGGGACACGAAAAATTACAGTTAATTTGTTTATGTTAGAAACTTAGATTATATTTGCCAAAAATTAATCAGACTATGAATCCCTCTACTTTGTACTCTATAGGTCACGGACAAAAAACTCCTGAAGAATTCATTTCGGAGTTGCAATTTTTTAGAATTCAATATTTGATAGATGTTCGTACAAGTCCATTTTCTAAATGGGCTTCACATTTCAATCAAGGAATAATTGAACATTTGTTAAACTCATATAATATAAAATATGTCTATATGGGTGACAAAATTGGGGGAAGACCTTTGAATGATGAATGTTATGATGATGAGGGTTTTTTTGATTATGAAAAAATGGCTCAAACTCAAGAATTTAAAGAGGGATTATTGCGATTAGTTAAAGCCAATGCTAATGGAAACTTTGTTGCAATAATGTGTAGCGAGTCAGATCCGACTCAATGTCATCGGAGCAAACTGATTGGTCGAGAACTGTATTTTAATCACAATATTGATATGCAGCACATCATTTCATCCAATAGAGCTAAGTCAGAAACACAAATACTTATAGAATTAACAAAAGGAGATTGGCGTCCTGAGGGAAATATTTTTGGGATTTGTGAACCTCCTTATTTTAAGTCAAGAAAAGCATATAAGAAAGAAGAAATTGAAGAAAATGAATTAGAATTGTGTTATGATTAAAATTTATACAATAGGAGTTTACAATTCAACAGAAGATAGTTTTTTTGAGAAACTGACTCAAAATAACATTGAATTATTTTGTGATATTCGTCAACGGCGCGGAGTTAGAGGCTCTCAATATAAGTATGTAAATAGTAATTATTTACAAGCGAAATTGGAAGAGTTAGGAATTAAATATTTATACAAAAAAGACTTAGCTCCGACGAATGAAATTCGTCAAAAGCAAAAAGATGCGGACAAATTAAATAATGAAACTAAAAAACAACGACAAAAGTTAGGCGATGTATTTGCTTTTGAGTATCAAAAACAAATCTTGAATAAATATAATATGTCAGAATTAATTTCCGAATTTAATAAATTAGGAATTAGTAATGTAGTTCTTTTTTGTGTTGAAGAATTTGCGGAGGCATGTCATCGCTCATTAGTCGCTAACAAAATTGCAAAATTAACTAATTGTGAAATCATAAATCTATAATCATATGGCAATAGTCTTAATCGTTTCAAAAACACAAATGAGTAATGGTGTTTGTGTTGGCGGAATAATGGAAAATACATGCGAATTAATACGACTTCATAATGAGAGAGGAGGAAATTTGACATCTGATGCTCCATTTGAAATTGGGGATAGATGGGATTTGACTGTGCAGTCGGCATGGAATGTTAGACCTATACCTCATATTGAGGACAAACAAATCACTATAAATCGTAAGATAGAAAACATTGGTATTAATGGTATCATAAACTTTATTAAGACTCATAATTTTGGCAATAGATTAACTCTTGGAAGTCTATCACAAACATTTGAAAATTGTTTATGCTTACAAGGAACAAAGAATTTTATTAATCGAAATGCAATTCCTCAATTTAGTACTCAGTTCTGGATTGCTGATGATGATTTAATTCATTGCGAGATATATGATAAGCATTACTATAAGTATGGCAACTATAGATTTAAGTATGTCGGATTTCAAACGCCAATAAATATCATACCTAAAGGAACAATAATCAGACTTTCTTTGGCTAATTGGTGGGATGGTGATGGTTCTGGAGAGGATCGTTGTTATCTTCAATTATCTGGTTGGTATTTATAATTTTTGTCTTTTGGACAACGCAATAATAGAAGTAGCTTTGTGAATAAAATCACAAGGCTATTTTTATTCGCAACAAATATGCCCACAATCCTTTTCGGAATTGTGTCATTCCGAAAAGGGAAAGCTGTTCTCGACACACCCTTTTTTGTAAACAAAAAAGAAAATAATGGCTATTG
>CAZWWS010000033.1:0-27441 GCA_964637445.1 uncultured Muribaculum sp. | reverse complement strand
TCTATCAATTTCACTCAGAATATTTTCATCGGTGCAATACGACCGAAAACGTTCGATTTCGTGCCACTCTACTTCATCGTTTTTGAACTTCTCGACAAAGATAGGGAAGAGCTGATCGATACAATCGTCGCAATATTGTCGGAGAATATCTGGGCACATTCCAAAATATGCACATAAGATTTTCTTGTTTTTGATTATCGCATCGATTGTTCGTGCCGACTCGATATTGAATATAAATTCGCGCCACACCATCGCTTCGCGGTGGTAGTCGGTCTCTTTCGCTATTGCGGCTATGATTGAGTTTATGTCATTTATCATGGTCAATCTTTTGTTGATGCTGTGCGTTTTATGTGTCTTGTTTGTTTTGACATACGCTTTTCGAGCGATGACTTATGCAAATTTAATCCAAATGATTCAATATTGCAAATGCGTCAGGAAAATAATAAAGGTGCGCCACTCGGTTTTGTGGCACACCTTTCGATAAGTTGCTATTGATAAATGTTTTCTTATGCTTTGATACGTTCTACGTAGCTGCCATCGCGAGTGTCGATACGTACCTTATCGCCGATGTTGCAGAAGAGGGGTACGCGTACTTCAGCGCCGGTTTCTACAGTAGCAGGCTTGAGAGTGTTGGTAGCTGTGTCGCCCTTGATACCGGGTTCGGTATAGGTGATTTCGAGTACCACGCTGGTTGGCATTTCGCAAGTGAGGATAGTCTCAGAAGCTGCGTGTACCATTGCTTCGCAGATGTCGCCTTCTTTGAGGAATTGAACGCCATCGATGCTTTCGCCCGGGAGTGCTACTTGTTCGAATGTTTCGGTGTGCATGAAGTTGTAGCCCATGTCATCCTTGTAGAGATATTGGTAGGGACGACGTTCGATACGTACTTCCTCTACCTTTACACCTGAGTTCCAAGTCTTATCGAGGATACGACCGGTTTTCACGTTTTTGAGCTTTGTGCGAACGAAAGCCGGACCTTTACCGGGCTTTACGTGTAGGAATTCTACGATGAAATAATATTGGCCGTCGATGTCGAGGCACATTCCATTCTTAAAATCTGCAGTAGTTGCCATAAAAAAGTTTATATTTCGATTTTATTTATTGTAAATATTCGCAATCAGGTCGCAAAGTTACAAAAAAAAAGCAAACTATCTGCTATCAGATGCGCTTAAACTCAAAAAAAATGTGTAACTTTGAGCAAATCTTCTTAACCCCTTAAATACTAATTAAAAATTATGGAGCAAACGCTTTTTTGGATTGTACCTGCTTCATCTGCGTTAGCCTTAGTGCTTGCCTGGTATTTCTACAGCCAGATGATGAAAGAAAGTGAAGGTACGGATGTGATGAAAAAAATAGCATCTCACGTGCGTAAAGGTGCTATGTCTTACCTCAAACAACAGTACAAAGTCGTAGGGCTCGTTTTTCTCGCTTTGGTAATCCTTTTTGCCGTGATGGCTTACGGATTTAATCTTCAAAATCCATGGGTGCCTGTGGCATTCCTTACCGGTGGTTTCTTCTCCGGATTGTCGGGATTCTTGGGCATGAAAACAGCTACCTATGCCTCGGCTCGTACGGCCAACGCGGCTCAGAAGTCGCTCAACAAAGGCTTGCGCGTGGCTTTCCGCAGTGGAGCGGTGATGGGACTCGTGGTTGTCGGCCTCGGGTTGCTCGACATTTCGTTCTGGTATTTGCTGCTCGACTATTGTGTACCGGCCGACGTGGCTACTCCAACAGCCAAGCTATGTATGATTACCACTACGATGCTCACCTTCGGTATGGGTGCAAGTACTCAAGCTCTTTTCGCTCGCGTGGGTGGTGGTATCTACACTAAGGCTGCCGACGTCGGAGCCGACCTCGTGGGAAAGGTTGAAGCCGGTATTCCCGAGGACGACCCTCGCAATCCCGCTACTATAGCCGACAATGTGGGTGACAATGTAGGCGACGTGGCCGGTATGGGTGCCGACCTTTACGAGTCGTATTGCGGATCTATCCTTGCTACTTCGGCGCTTGGTGCTGCCGCATTTATCGCTTCCGGCGATGTGGATATGCAGTTTAAGGCTGTAATTGCCCCGATGCTCATCGCTGCAGTTGGTATCATCCTTTCCATCATTGGTATTTTCTCAGTGAAAACAAAAGAAAATGCCACGATGAAAGACCTTCTTGGTTCGCTATCTCTCGGCACAAATCTTAGCTCGGTTCTCATTATCGGTGCTACATTCCTGATAATGTGGTTGTTGCAAATGGAAAATTGGGTGAATATCTCTTTGGCCGTAGTGATTGGACTTCTTGTGGGTATCGTCATAGGACAAGCTACCGAATACTACACCTCTCAGTCATATAAGCCTACCAAGCGTTTGGCCGAAAGTGGAAACACCGGTCCTGCTACCGTTATCATCTCGGGTGTCGGTCTTGGTATGATTTCTACGGCTATTCCCGTTATCGCTGTTGTAGCCGGTATTATTCTCTCTTACTGGTTGGCTTCGGGATTTGATATGTCTAACGTGGCTATGGGGCTCTATGGTATCGGTATCGCTGCCGTAGGTATGCTTTCTACTCTTGGCATCACGTTGGCTACTGATGCCTATGGTCCGATTGCCGACAACGCCGGCGGTAATGCTGAGATGAGCGGACTCGGAGCCGAAGTGCGCAAGCGTACCGATGCGCTCGACTCGCTTGGTAACACCACAGCAGCTACCGGTAAGGGTTTTGCCATCGGTTCTGCAGCTTTGACCGGATTGGCTCTATTGGCTTCTTATATCGAAGAGATTCGTATCGGTCTCGAACGCCTTGGCACGACAATGCTCGAAATGCCAAACGGAACTGAAATCGCATTGAGTCAAGCATCCTTTACCGACTTTATGACATACTACGAAGTGACCTTGATGAATCCCAATGTGCTCTCAGGTATGTTTATCGGTGGCATGATGGCATTCCTATTCTGCGGTTTGACCATGAATGCCGTTGGCCGTGCCGCGTCACACATGGTGGAGGAGGTACGCCGACAATTCCGTGAAATCAAAGGTATTCTTACCGGAGAGGCTGAACCCGACTATGCTCGTTGCGTTCAAATCTCTACAAAGGGTGCTCAGCGCGAGATGATTTTCCCGTCGCTCTTGGCTATCATTGCTCCTATTGTTACAGGTGTTGTATTCGGTGTACCCGGTGTGTTAGGCTTGCTCGTTGGCGGTCTTTCTGCCGGATTCGTACTCGCTATCTTCATGGCTAATGCCGGAGGTGCATGGGACAATGCGAAGAAATATATCGAAGAAGGTAACTTCGGAGGTAAGGGTAGTGAAGTGCATAAGGCTACTGTCGTTGGCGACACCGTAGGCGACCCATTCAAAGATACATCAGGTCCGAGCCTCAACATTCTCATCAAACTCATGTCGATGGTGGCTATCGTGATGGCAGGATTGACTGTCTCTTGGAGTCTGTTCTAATCGATTTTTCAAAATCATAATCCGAATAGGAGTGGCAATCGTTTGCTGCTCCTATTCTGTTTTTTATACTATATTTACTTGATTTATTTGCCGACGCAGTAAAAGTTCCCTCTTCAAAAGGGTAGTGCCTATATTTGCATATAAATCGGATGCACAAATTGCAAAATTATCACGCATAATCAGTAGACCGCCATACGGCATGGAGATTTGGTTATAGAAGTTTTGTCGGTCTGGAAAATTGACTGGATATAATAAAGTTCGTTACAAATAAAAGAACGAATGAATTGGAGTTAAATCCTACATCCGAAAATTTGAACGCATAAAAAATGTGTACTTTTACGCAAAAGTGCACATTTTTTTGTGCAACTTTTACTACCTTTGTATTAGATTAATACAATCGATCGATGAATGAAGAAAGTCTGAGCCAATTATATATGAAAGATACTGCGTTTCAGAATCTTATGCAACGTCGTATCTTCAACGTTCTACTTATAGCCTCTCCATATGATGCATTTATGATGGAAGAGGATGGGCGAGTAGAGGAGCTGCTATATTTCGAATATGTGGCGCTAAACCTCAGTTCGCCACCGCGTGTGAAGCGCGTTTCTCATGTCAATGAAGCTTTCGATGTGCTCGCGCAAAAGCGCTTCGACCTTATCATCGCTATGCCCGGTGTCGATATAAGTGAGACTTTTACCGGCGCTCGCGACATTAAAGCCCGATACTCCGATATTCCTATCGTTGTTTTGACTCCTTTCTCCAAGGAAGTATCACGCCGATTGGAAAACGAAGACCGCTCCGGTGTCGACTATGTGTTCTCGTGGCTTGGCAATGTCGACTTGCTCCTCGCAATCATCAAGCTCCTTGAGGACAAAATGAATGCCGAAAACGATATTAACGAAGTCGGCGTTCAGTTGATTGTATTGGTTGAGGACTCAGTGAGATTCTATTCGTCGGTATTACCTCACATCTATAAGTTTTTGCTCAAGCAGTCTCTGATATTTTCTACCGAAGCTCTTAATGAGCATGAGCAGATGCTCCGCATGCGCGGACGCCCAAAGGTGATGCTCGCTCGCGACTATGAGGAAGCCGTTTCGATCTACGAACATTATGGCAACAATATTCTCGGTGTGATTAGCGATGTATCGTTCAAACGCAAAGGGGTCAAAGATCCTCAAGCCGGCATCAAGTTGGCAAAGTGGCTTAAAGAGTGCGACCCTTATCTGCCTATCATCATCGAGTCATCGGAAGTTGAAAACGAAGAGCGCGTAAAAGAGTTCAATGGCGTGTTTTTGGACAAAAACTCCAAAAAACTTCCCGTCGATTTGGGTAAAGCGATAAAGGCTAATTTCGGTTTTGGCGACTTTATTATGAAGAATCCCGAAACCGGTGAAGAACTCATCCGCATCAAGTCGCTAAAGGATATGCAATATCACATTTTTGATATTCCTGCCAATGCATTGTTTTATCATGCATCCCACAACGACATCTCGCGGTGGCTCTATTCGCGCGCGATGTTCCCCATTGCCGAAGTTATTAAGCACCACCAGTTCCAATCGATCGAAGAAGCTCCGGCCGTGCGTCAGCTATTCTTCGATTTGATTGTGAAATATCGTAAGATGAAAAATCGCGGCGTGGTAGCCGTGTTCCAAAAAGATCGTTTCGACCACTATTCCAATTTTGCCCGTATCGGCCAAGGCTCTCTTGGAGGTAAGGGTAGAGGTTTGGCATTTATCGATTCTATCATAAAGAAAAATCCCGTGTGCGATAATTTTAATGGCGTGACCATTTCTATTCCTCGCACAGTTGTGCTCTGCACCGATATATTCGACGAGTTTATGGAAACCAACAATCTCTATCCCATAGCTTTGTCGGATATTCCCGATGAAAAGATTCTTTCATGCTTCTTGCAAGCGCGTTTACCCGAACGGCTCATTGAGGATTTCTTTGCTCTCTTTGAGGTGGTTGATAAGCCATTGGCTATTCGTAGCTCAAGCCTCTTGGAAGACTCCCATTACCAACCATTTGCCGGTATATATTCTACATATATGATACCTCATGTCGACGATCGATATGAGATGCTTCGTATGCTTAGCGATGCTATCAAGGGTGTATATGCTTCGGTATTCTATGCCGATAGCAAAGCCTATATGACAGCTACAAGCAATGTAATCGACCAAGAAAAGATGGCGGTAATCATTCAAGAAGTAGTTGGTGACATTCATGGCGAATACTACTATCCATCGTTCTCAGGTGTAGGACGTTCGCTTAATTACTACCCTATCAATGATGAGTCGCCCGAAGATGGTGTTGCTGAAATAGCTGTCGGTCTTGGTAAATATATTGTGGATGGTGGATTGAGTTTGCGATTCTCTCCACGACACCCCGACAAAGTTCTGCAAACATCTACGCTCGACCTCGCTTTGCGCGACACTCAGACTCGTCTATATGGATTGAAAATGAGTGAAATGTCCGAAGACTTCAAGGTCGACGATGGTTTTAATATTGCTAAGATAAAGGTGCAAGATGCTGCCGCTACGGGAGCGATGAAATATATGGTCTCGACGTTCGACTATCTCGATCAGATAATACGTGATAGCGAATGGGGTGATGGACGTCGTGTGGTCACGTTTGCCAACGTGCTTCAACACAAGGTCTATCCGTTGGCCGATATAGTCGATTTTATGCTCACTCAAGGGGCAGAAGCGATGAATCGTCCGGTCGAGATTGAATTTGCCGGTATCATCGACGTCAAAGATGATACGAAAGGACAACTCTATTGGTTGCAAATTCGTCCGATTATAGATCGCAAAGATTTGCTCGACGAGAGTGTGCTTGAGATTGCCGATGAGGACGTGCTATTGCGGAGCAACACGGCATTAGGGCATGGAAATATTGAGAATGTTGATACGGTGGTATATGTTCGCCCCGAAAATTTCTCGTCGTTCAACAATCCTATGATTGCTCGCGAGATTGAAAAAATCAATCGCAACTTTACTGAGAAGGGCGAAGGGTATATACTCATCGGCCCCGGACGTTGGGGGTCAAGCGACACGGCTTTAGGCATTCCGGTCAAGTGGCCTCACATCTCATCGGCTAAGCTGATTGTGGAGTCGGCGTTGAGCAACTATCGTATCGAGCCAAGTCAAGGCACTCACTTTTTCCAAAATCTTACCTCGTTTGGCGTCGGCTATTTCACTATCGACACATCGAGTCACGATGGCCTTTTTGATGTCGATTATCTCAACAGCCAACCTGCTGTTTATGAGAGCGATTTTGTGAGAATAGTGAAATTTGCCCGACCTTTGGCTATCGGTATTAATGGCAAGAAAGGTGTCGGTGTGGTGGCAAAACCACGGCCTGAAAATGATAACAATAAGACAGAATAATTTATATGGCATTCATCAATTCTTTAAAACGTGCATTCGGCTTTTCATCTGAAGATGAAGAATATTTCGACGACGTAAACGACTCAAACGAAGATGTAATCAATCCGTTTAAGCCCGAATCGGTAGAGCAAGATACGCCCACCGATGAGTCCGACACTCCGGAAGAGGAGGCGACTGTCGCCCTCCCATTGGAAGTGTTTGATGGAGTTATTGCTATCTTTAATCAGTCGTTGCCCGATTTTATCAAGCAGTGTGTCGATATTGAGGCGCAACGTAGATATATCTACAATTCACTCGACTCTTCGCTCAAAGAGTCGTTGAACAATGTTGTGGCTGATGCTCATCGCCGCGGAGCTAAACAATGGGATGGCGAACGCCGGAAACTGCAAAATGAGTTGACTCAGTTGCGCGAACAAAGCAAAAATCTCGAAACATCCAAATCTGAGTGGAAGCAGCAACAATTGAGTCTCGACCGGCAAAAACGTGCGTTGAGCGAACGTGTTCGCGACCTCGAAAATCAAGTGGCTTCACTCGAAGCAGAAAAGGAACAATATGAACTTGAAACCAAAAGTCTCGTTAATAAAATTAAGGTTGCCGGTGTCCACGAAAACGACATGGTGGCTATGCGCGAAGAAAACGAGGAGTTGCGTCGACGCCTTGCCGAAGCGCAAGAGAGTGGGGGCGATGCTCTTCACGCTCAGATTGCCGAATTGAAAGAAAAAAATGCCGAAAAAGAAAACGAAATAAAATCGCTGACTGCCAAAATCGAAGAACTCTCATCGCGCGAAGAGGCCGTTACCAATGGCGAAACCCAACTCGAACGCATCCAACAGTCGCTCACGGCTACTTCCGAGGCTCTCAAAGCTAAGGAAGAAGAGGTCAGCGAATATATGGCAAAAGTGACGGGCTTAAATCAAGCAAATGCTAAGCTATCGATGGAGTTGGAGCAATATAAAGCCGATGTGGAAAAGTCGGAAGCTACATATTTGCAACAGATTGAGGAACTGAAAACCAAGATAATGGTTTCTGACCGCATGTTGAGCGAACTTCACTCGTCGGCATCTACTGCAACTGAAGAGATGGATAAAAAGGATTCTGAAATCGCCGGATTGCATGAGGAAAAACGTGTCGCTACCGAAGCGCTTGAAGTCTTGAGTGAAAAATTCAAGATTGTCAATGATGAACTTCAAGCCACTCGCGACGAACTCGATCAAGCGCGCAGTGAATTGCAAGTCGTTTCGGAAATTCAGAAACAAGTGGAGAAATTTGAAGAGGTGAAAAATAAGAAAGAAGCGCGTATCAATGCGTTACAAGCTGAGGCGGCCAAACTTAATGAAAAAATTGAACACCTCGAAGCCGAAAAGCTATCGCTAAAGCGCACTATCGAAAACAATCTGATGCGTCAGGCTACATCAGAGAGTGAGTTGCGTCGTGAAATCGATAAGCTAAAGGCCGACCTTGAAGAACGTCGCGTGGCAACCCCCGAAATGGAGGAACTGCCTATCGCCGAGCCGCCCGTAAAAAAGCCTCGTCGTAAAACCAAAATCAGTGCTATTGATACATCGATAGATGATACCGAATGGCTGATGGGTACTCCGCCTCCTGATGTGGTAACTAAGCCTGTTACCAATCTCGACGCCGAGTTTGGTTATCAAGAACCATCGCGTAAATCTCATCCCGAAAACGATGCACAAATGTCGCTTTGGTAATAATTCCTAATTTTTTACATCAACTGCATGAATAGATTAAAATATTCCATATTACTCCCGGCTGTCGCATTGGCTATATCTGCCGATGCAGCCAATTCTACTGTTCCTACGGCTTTGCAAGACGAATTGGCTCGATATTGCACTCCGCTCAATCAACCCTCCTCGCCACGTCAGATGCTCTATATGCCCGATGGGGAGTCGTTTTTACAACTCAATGATGAGGCTACCTCTATCATAAAATATGATATTAAGTCAGGCTCTCAACTCGAAGTCGTTTTCGACCTTTCGGCCAATCGTGGAAGCAAGATTGATGCTATTGAAGGTTTCTCGCTTAGCGACGATGGCACGAAATTGCTCATCTACACCGATGTCAAAATGATTTATCGCAATTCGTTTGAGGCTAAGTATTATGTGTTCGAGATAAAACGAAATATGCTGAAACCATTGAGCGAGACGCACCCTTTGCAACAAGCTCCGCTGTTCTCTCCCGATGGTCGTATGGTGGCGTTCGTAGCCGACAATAATATCTACATCAAGAAGTTGGACTATGAAACCGAAGTAGCAGTCACCACCGATGGTCGTGTTAACGAAATCATCAATGGTATTCCCGATTGGACTTACCAAGAAGAGTTTGGCTCGGAGTCGTCAATCGCTTGGGCGCCCGACAACCTGACGCTTTGCTATATCAAATACAACGAGACCGACGTGCCGGTATATTCTCTTTCGCTCTACGAAGGGGCTTGCAACCCGCAGTCGCAATATGCCCTCTATCCCGGTGAGTTCAGCTACAAATACCCCGTGGCCGGAGAGAAAAATTCCATCGTATCTGTCCACAGCTACGACGTCGAAACGCGCAAGACTAAAGACATTGCTCTTCCCGACGCGCGCATAGAGTATATCCCGCGCATCTCGTATGCCACCGATCCCAATCGTCTTATTGTCACCACTCTCAATCGTCAGCAGACACGTTTGGAAATGTATTCGGTCAATCCCAAATCCACTATCGCCAAGTCTCTCTATGTCGACGAGTCGAATGCTTGGATCGACCCCACTGCATGGGAATTAGTGACATATTATCCCGAATTTTTCGTGATTTCTTCCGAAAAGTCCGGCTTCAATCAGCTTTATCAATATAGCTATTCGGGAGCATTGATGCATCAGCTCACATCCTCCGACAATGTCGTGACCGACTATTACGGATACGACTCAGCGAAAGGCATTCACTACTATCAAGCCACATCTACGCCGCTCGACCGCGTGGTCTACTCGCTCGATCTCAAGGGCAAAACAACCGCATTGACTCCGCTCTCAGGCACGGCCTCAGCCTCATTCTCCCCATCGATGAGCCACTACACCATCAACTATAGCAATGCGACAACTCCTCCTGTCTATAAGCTGTATTCTACAAAAAACAACAAAGAACTTCGTGTGCTCGAAAGCAATAGCGATTACGCCTCGCTCTACGCCGACGTTCCCCAAAAAGAATTTTTCAAGTTCTCTTCCGATGGGGTAGACCTCAATGGCTACATCATCAAGCCGCAGTCGTTCGATGCATCGCGACGCTATCCTGTCATCATGTCGCAATATAGCGGTCCCGGTTCGCAATCGGTTCTCAATCGATGGAAACTCGATTGGGAACAATTCTTCGCCAATCAAGGTTATATCATTATATGTGTCGATGGTCGTGGCACCGGTGGTCGCGGACGCGAATTTCAGAACGTAGTCTATCAATGCCTCGGCAAGTACGAGACAATCGACCAAATAGCTGCTGCTCGCTACGCTGCATCGCTCCCTTACGTCGACCCATCGCGCATCGGCATTCATGGTTGGAGCTACGGCGGATACGAGACCATCATGGCCATTTCATCCGACAATAGTCCTTATGCTGCAGCCGTTGCTGTTGCCCCGGTCACCGATTGGCGCTATTACGACACCGTCTATGCCGAACGCTACATGCTCACTCCGCGCGAAAACGAGAGCGGTTACGAAGAGTCGGCTCCAATCAATTTTGTCGACAAGGTCAACTGCCCGCTACTCATCATGACCGGCACCGCCGACGACAATGTACACCCTGCCAACACCGTGGAATATGTATCTCGCCTGTTGAATGCCGGAAAAATGTGCGATATGCTCCTTTTTCCAAATATGAACCATTCGATCTATTATTGCAATGGTCGAGTGATGGTCTATGCCAAAATGCTCGACTACTTTAATCGTAATATGAAATAATGTACTCCCAACCGCTCACAAACAATAAAGTGTGGATGCTGTGGATCACATGGACCTACAGCGTCGGCGCTATTGTGCTGGTAATTTTCTTGTCGCTTTTCATCTCCAAATTTTGGCTGCCGATTGTAGCATTGGCTTGCGAAGTGTTGTTGTCGATGGTGTTGTGCTACCATCGAGAATATTCCCCTTCCTACTGCCTGTTGGTTCCCCACATTTGTGCTCGAATATTGTTCTGGTCGGCTATCATTATGGTGATTATCAACATCATTTACCTCAAATTTATCCCCGATGAGATGATCGAGTCAGGCGAGGTCAATCCCGACATCCCATATATCACCTCCCTCATCACCGCGCCGGTGACATTGGTCTTTACCACATGGGCTTTGTTGCGTCGCAGCCACATCTCATTCTGCCACGATTGCCACATGCGCAATGGCAACGACTCCGAGCGTGGATTCATCGGCAAATTATATAATCAGGATTCCAAATACCAGATTACGCTGCTCTTTTGGTTCTCCTTGCTCCACACCATTTCATCTACGCTCTATTATTTCGTTTTTTATATAAATGTAAACATCAACGCACCCGACCGCTTCTATTTCGTTTGGATTCCCGTCATATTCTGGATATTATCTATCGTATATCTCGGATTCCGATATGTAGGCTTGTCGGCCTATTATATGCAGAACGAGTCGGGCGACTTCTCGCGGCGTCAACGCTCCACAATGCTACGCTACATCATCGTCTGCGGCGACTTTATCTACCTTCAGAGCTCCGAAGCCGTAGATGGTTCGCTTCGCTACGACACTCCTGCCAAAATCACTCTCCCTTACCAAACGCGACTCTCCGACAGCGATATTGCCAATTTCTATGGCAATATCCTCAAACGCGGGGGCAAAGACCACTCTCTGCGCTTGCTATACACAACCGAACACTACAACGACGATAGCATCATACACCACTATCTCAGTATTGCCCCATCTAAAGAGGATATTTCTGCTCTTATCCCATCCGGACAGTGGTTCTCGATGTCGCAGGTGGAGCAAATGCTCAACTCTCAAAAGCTATCCTCGCTCCTTGCCGCCGAGATTATGCGCATCTATCGCATTGCGATGGTATGCAAGACCTATCGTCGCGACGGGACTCGCATCTACAAAATAAAGAATTATCGCCCTACATTCCGACTGAGCGATATCCAAAAACTTGATGTCGACTTCAACGACTCGATATGGTTCTTTATTGAGAAAAACAACGAAGACCAACCATTTTTTCACTTGCGACGTTTCTGGCGCCGTCACATTTGTGGTATTCAAGATTGACGCTTATGGCTACACCATCGATGATTGTTATTACAGGTCCCACAGCCTCCGGCAAAACTCGCCGTGCTGTCGACGTGGCTCGCGCCATGGGAGGCGAGATTATAAGTGCCGATTCGCGACAGATCTATCGTGGCATGGACCTCGGTACAGGTAAAGACCTCGAAGAATACCAAGAGATTCCCTACCATCTCATCGACATTTGTCCCGCCGGCTACCGCTACAATCTCTACGAATATCTCCGCGATTTCCAAATCGCTTTCGACGACATCTCCTCACGAGGTCGTTTGCCTATCCTTTGCGGAGGCACAGGTCTTTACGTTGAGTCGGTATTGAGCGGTATCCGATTACCACAAGTCCCCGAAAATCCTCAACTGCGCGCCTCGCTCGAAGGCAAATCGCTCGACGAATTGACCGCAATTCTCTCCTCGATGAAGTCGCTTCACAACACTACCGACGTCGACACTTGCAAGCGTGCTATCCGCGCCATCGAGATTCAGACCTACTATCTCGACCATCCCGACGAAGCCATCGCTTCGCAGCCTCATCCGATGACCGATGCGCTCATCGTTGGCGTCGATATCGACCGCGAAAGCCGTCGCTCGCGCATTTCTCAGCGTCTGCAATCGCGCCTCGACGCAGGTATGATCGACGAGGTTCGGCACCTTATCGATCAAGGTGTCGAACCCGAAAATCTCATCTACTATGGTCTCGAATACAAATATCTAACCCTCTACGTCACCGGCCGTATCGACTATGCTCGCATGGTCGCCGAACTCGAAATCGCCATCCATCAGTTTGCCAAGCGACAGATGACATGGTTTCGTGGTATGGAGCGCCGTGGCTATCACATCGATTGGCTCCCTTGGGATTTACCCTCCGACATCTTTGTCGAGCGTGTTTCAGCTCTTATTGCCGGCGTATAGAGCCGCTATCTATATCATAGTAGAGTGTCGTGTCGCTAAGGCGCAGCGTATAAGTAGTGCTATTGCGCATTGCCGCATACACCGACGTTGTGTTATCGGTTTCCTGCAGATACTTATATAGCTCCGGAGGCAGTTGATCAAACACCAACACCTGCGGTAGCGTTATCCCATTCCCATCGATTTCTATCCATCTGTAGTCGGCATCGAAGCGCAGTGTCGCGCTGTTGTGCAGATACACCGTGTGTTGATTCTCATCGTTCGTGGCATATCCGCTCACACCATTGTTCGGATAATATTGAGCTACAAATTCGGCTATCGGTTCCGGCAACTCATCCCATAGAGTGCTGCTATCGCTGTCGCAAGCCGTCAGCAACATCGCGATACATAAAGGTAGGAATATAAAACGTTTCATGTCGCATTGTTATTTGATGTACTAATAACAACGCGACATGAAATATGGTTTATGCGATTCTAAATAGTTCGTCTATTCAAAAATGCGAGCGTACTGTTTCAACAATGCATCAAATCGGGCTTCATCGCGTATCGGAGCCACATTGATTGTTGCATCATTCGCCAGCGTCCAATCGTGGTAGTTGGCATAGCCGTTTTCGAGTGCTTTTTCCATGCAAGCCAATGCGGCATCCTTGTCGCCGGCTTGTGCATAGAAGCATGCGCCGTAGTAGTTCAACGTGCCGTCTCCGTCAGGCTGGTTGAGCTCCGATTCCATCCATTGACGAGCCTCTGCCGTGCGGCCGAGTTGAAGCAATGCAAATCCGCGTAGCGACTTCACATTGTCTCTATCCATCTCCACATTGAGCGCACGTGTATAGTTGCTCGACGCTTCCGGATCGTTGAGATACTTTTCGCCAATCCATCCGCGTATCATAAAGTTGTAGGGCGTTTGTCCATTGTTAAACACCACTTCGCCGAGTATATCGTAAGCTTCTTGATAGCTGCCGTTGTCTGCCAATGCAAGTGCTTTTGCCACCTTGCTCGGCATATAATCTTCATCCTTGGCTATCGCACTTTCGGCTGCATCGAGTGCTCCTTCGGCTGCTTTCATGGCTCGCTTTATTTTTGATTTTGTCAGATAGAAATCTCTGCTATTGAGAGTCGAGCCTATCGCGTAATCTATGTCGTGAAGAGCTTCATTCAGATTGCCCAATGCGAGGTAGCATTCTGCGCGCGAGCCGTAGATACCTGCGTAGTCATACAAGCGGTCGGCTATGATCTTGTTGTAGTCGTTGATGGCCGACGGATAGCGATGGTGCGATTGGGCTATCGATGCGCGAAGATAGTAGAACATTCCCACTCTCGGAGCTTGGCGTATTGCGCTGCTCAGACCGCTTATCACCGTTCCATAGTCGGTGTCGCTCAGAGCCACAAGCTCTTGTAGGGCTTTGCTGTTGCGTTGGTCGGTAGAGATGGCAAGAATGAGGTCGTCTACAGCCGCCGATGTGTTGCCCATCAATTGATACACCGATGCGCGACGCACGTAGGCGTCGGCATTCGACGGATCCATAGCCACGGCTTGCTCGATATAGTCGTTGGCCATACCGATATTATTCTCTTTTACTGCCACTCTTGCCAAGCCGAACAATGCCTCTTGGCTGCGATTGTTCAGTCGTCGTAGCTTGCTGTAGCCGGCTTTCGCTGCGGCATAATTACCAAGCTCGAAGTCTATATTGGCTTTTTGATAGATAGTCACATACGATGTCCCATCGAGCTTCAATGCTTCTGTCAGGTCGGCAAGAGCCTCGGCATTGCGCCCTTGCATCGAGTAGATATTTGCCCTAAGTGTATACTCTTGAAAACGCAAATCTTTATTCGACTTCGGTGTGTACTTTATGGCATTGTCTATATCGCTCAATGCTTTGTCATACATGCTATGGCGATAATATTCGTTCGCTCTTCTGAAATAAGTGTCATAGTCTTGTGGATCTGCCTCCAACTGGCGCTGATACACTTTCATCACGGCTTGTGTCATAGGCTTATCCATGCCTCGACCTTGTGCCATTGATGTAAATGAGCATCCTGCTACAATAAGTGAAATAATTACACGATTTAATCTCATATTCAGTTATTGGTAATTTATATAATTTGGTATTAAAATTTTACAATGGTTTGGCGTATTGCCGTGAGGCGTTCGAGTAGTTGCGGTAGCTTGTCCAATTGAAGCATATTTGCTCCATCGCTTTTTGCCACTGCAGGGTTCTGATGCGTTTCGATAAATAATCCGTCGGCTCCTACTGCGATTCCGGCACGTGCCACGGTCTCTATCAGATCCGGACGGCCGCCGGTCACTCCCTGTGCTTGATTAGGCTGTTGCAGTGAGTGAGTCACGTCCAATATCACCGGGCAGTTGTTGTGTTGCATTTCCGGTATTCCGCGGTAGTCAACAATCAAATCCGTGTAGCCAAACGTTGTGCCTCGCTCGGTTATTGCTACCTCTTCGTTGCCGGCGTCTCTCACTTTCTGCACCGCAAAGCTCATTGCCTCCGGCGATAGAAATTGTCCCTTCTTGATGTTCACCATCTTTCCGGTCTTGGCTGCTGCCACCAATAGGTCGGTTTGTCGGCATAGGAATGCCGGTATTTGAAGTATGTCTACATACTCTGCCGCCATCTCTGCTTCTTCTACAGAGTGAATGTCAGTCACCACCGGCACTCCGAATGTTTCTTTTACTTTCTTCAATATCTTCAGCGCTTCGATATCGCCTATTCCGGTAAACGAATCGATGCGCGAACGATTGGCCTTGCGATAGCTACCCTTAAACACGTATGGGATATCCAATCGTTTTGTAGTTTCAACTATTGTTTCGGCGATTTCAAGTGCCATTTTTTCTCCCTCGATCACACACGGACCGGCCAAGAGAAAAAAATTGTTTGTTGCCGACGATTTTAGATAATCTATCATAATTATATATTTTTCTTTTTGTTCCTGATGCCTTTATATTTTAATATCGTCTTTCTTTTGCTTTTATCCTTATGTCTTTATGTTCTTGTGTCATAAAAACGTCTGAAAATTCTCGCGTCAGCCTATCTTTCCTCTTTCATTTTTTCAATATCATCTTTAATATGAAAGGTGTTGCAGGCCACTACGGCTGCGGTCTCTGTCCGAAGCCTGTTGTCGCCGAGTGATATAGGAGCGAAGCCTGCACTCAGAGCGGTCTTTATCTCCTCTTGAGAGAAATCGCCTTCCGGACCTATAAGTATCAATGAGTCCTCGCTTGCGCGATATTCGTGGCTTAGAAGTTTGCGAGGTATCGACGCATCACAATAGGCTATGAAACGTTGCGATGCTTTCACCTCTGCCACTACCCGGGCTATTGGTGTCATCTCATCAATCTGAGGCTTCACCGCCTTGAGCGACTGCTTCATTGCCGATATGGCTATCTTTTCTAATCGCTCGGTCTTTATCTCTTTGCGCTCTGAGTAGCGACATAGTAGGGGTATAATGCGGTTCACGCCGATTTCGGTCAGCTTCTCCACCATCCACTCCATTCTGTCGAGATGCTTCGTTGGTGCTACGCCCACTATAATCTGTTGCGACCATGGTAGCGGCACTTCCTCTTGCTCCACGATTTCCACCATCGCTCGTTTTTGGTGCGCATCTGTCAATCGGCATTTGTAGCGGTGTCCTTTGCCGTCGATCACCTCTATCATGTCGCCCGATTTCATTCGTAGCACTCTCACACAGTGCTGCGAGTCGCTTTCGGGCAATATGGGATTGCTCTCTATTTCAGGCGCATAAAATTGTATCATTCGTGTATATGTCCTCTATTTGAAGTTCCCTTAAATAATATGGCAAATGCTACGGCTACAACGGCTGCATATCCGGCAAAGATAAGCCAAGTGGCCTCCCAATTGCCTACCAAGAAGTCGCCCTCCCACTTGCAGAAGTGGTCTACAACCTTGCCGGCGGCAAGTGTGCCCACTGTTGCGCCGATACCATTAGTCATCAGCATAAACAGTCCTTGTGCCGATGCCTGTATCGACTTGTCGGTCTCTTTCTCTACAAACAGCGCTCCCGACACGTTGAAGAAGTCGAACGCTACGCCATACACTATCATCGAGAGGACAAACATCCACACGCCGTCGCCGGGATTACCTACACCGAACAGACCGAAGCGCAATACCCAACCTATCATCGCTATCAACATCACTTTCTTGATGCCGAAGCGTTGTAGGAAGAAAGGTATCAGCAATATACATAGCGCTTCGGAGATTTGCGACAGCGAGGTGAGCAGTGTGGCATTGTTGGCTCCGAATGTATTGGCATATTCGGCTATCCCCTTGAAACTGGTGATAAATGGGGTGGCGTAGCCGTTGGTCACTTGTAACGACATTCCCAATAGCATCGAGAAGATGAAAAACATTGCCATTCGCTTGTCTTTAAGTAGCTTGAATGCGTTGAGTCCAAGCGATTCCGATAGCGATTTTTTTCCTTCGCTCTTCACTATTTCACAAGCCGGCAAGCAGGTGAAGCAGTAGATTGCCAATGCCACGCCGAGTATTCCCGACACCAAAAGCTGCATATAGGTGTATTGGAAGCGCAACTCGTGAGTGAGGCTGAGGATAAATTCGCCGTCCTGAGTCCATGTGGCGCAGTTCACAAACCACATCGTGGCGATAAAGCCGACCGTACCAAATACTCTGATCGGCGGAAAGGCTTTGATGGTGTCGTAGCCGGCTTTGCGAAGCGACGAAAATGCTACGGTGTTAGATAGCGCAAGCGTGGGCATATAGAAAGCTACGCTGATGGTGTAGAATGTCACCATTGTCGTGGCATCGGGTATCTCCATGGCTTGCCCGGCTGTATAGCCAAGATACCAACAGCCGGTCATAAACACTCCGGCTATCAGATGGCATATCCCAAGCAGTCGCTGTGGCTGTATGAGTTTGTCGGCGATGATTCCGATTATGGCGGGCATGAATATCGATACTATACCTTGGATGGCATAAAACCAAGGTATTAAATGTCCTAATTTGGCGGCTCCTAAATAGTTGCCGATACATGTAAGATATGCTCCCCAGATGGCAAACTGGAGAAAGTTCATTACTATCAGTCGGAATTTCAAATGTGGCATATTTTAAGGATTTTATGGTTGATTATTCGTTATTGTCGTTGCGAGATTTTTTCGCCGTGATGATTGCCTTTATCTTTGCCGCTTCTTCATATAGCTCTTGCTCTATGAGGCGGTTGAGAGTGCGTTCAAGCTCTTCGATGGAGTAGTTCTCTACCTTTGGTTGTGGGGGATATTCTTCCTCATCTTCTTCGCTGTGGGTGTCTCCTCCTTCTTCTTCGCCGAGCTTAAACCCGGTTTGTTCGAGTATCTCAGGCGTGGTGTAGATGGGGGCTTGGGTGCGGATGGCAATGGCTATGGCATCGGAAGTGCGTGAGTCCATCACCACTTCGCGCTCGCCGTCGCTGAAGGTTAGCTCCGACCAAAACACTCCATCTTCAAATTTGCAGATTAGCACTTGGCGCAGTGTGACGCCGAATGTGTGGGCAAAGCTCACAAACAAGTCGTGGGTCAATGGCCGAGGTGGGGTGATATTCTCCATCTTGATGGCTATCGATTGGGCTTCTGCTCCGCCTATCACCACCGGGATGCGATAGGGACCGTCGGCTTGTGCCAATATCACCGCGTAGGCATTGGTTTGCATCGTGCTGTAGGAGATTCCTACTACCTTTAGTCTTACCTTATCTGCCATTGTCGTTTGGTTATATTATTACGTCCTGACCGGTAATGATACCGCTGCCGTAACAGAGGCGGCTGTCGCGATCGTAAATCACGGCAAACTGTCCCGGGGCGATACCCTGCACTTTGCTCTCGCTTTCTATCACATATTCGCGCTCGTTGAGGCGGGTGAGTTTGGCTTTCAAAAATTCGGGCATATGACGATTTTTGAAAGTGATGTCGACACTGCCGCTCACTCCCTCCCACGGATTGCCCGAGATGAAGTGCATCTCATCGATATGGAGCAGCTTGCCAAATTGCTTTTCCGTGCCGTAGCCGTTGCTCACATACACTACGTTGTCGTGTACGTTTTTCTTCACTACATACCACGGACCGCCGCTCAAGCCCAAACCTTTGCGTTGACCTATTGTGTGAAACCAATAGCCTTTGTGCTCTCCGAGCTTTTTGCCGGTCTCTATTTCTACTATTGCTCCGGGCTTCTCGCCTAAGTGGCGACGAATGAAATCGTTATAGTTGATTTTGCCTAAGAAGCATATCCCTTGGCTGTCTTTTCGGTAAGCGTTGGGCATATTGGCTTCGATGGCTGTTTGGCGCACTGCGGCTTTGGGCATCTTCCCTAATGGGAATATCAAATGTTCGAGCTGTTTGTAGCTGATGCGCGCCAGAAAGTCGGTCTGGTCTTTTACCGGGTCTACGGCTGTGGCGAGATACACTTTGCCGTCAATCACCTCGGTTGAGGCATAATGACCGGTTGCGGTTTTATCAAACTCATGCCCCCAACGTTCCTCAAAGTAGCCGAATTTGATGACTTTGTTACACATGATGTCGGGGTTAGGGGTCAATCCGGCTTTTACGGTGCGAAGTGCATATTCCATCACATTCTCCCAATATTCTTCGTGGAGCGACACTACGTCAAACGGCAAGCCATAGCGAGCTGCTATCAGACTGCACATTTCTATATCTTCTTCTGCCGAGCAGTCGCCTTCGTCGGTGTCAAGACCGATTCGGATATAAAACAGGTGTAGGTCGTGCCCCTCTTGGGCAAGGCGATGCACCACTACTGCACTGTCTACACCGCCCGATATGAGTACTGCTATTTTCATTTTTTTTTGCTGCGTTTCTGTTTGTTATGCTTCGTCGAGCGCTTTGTTGTCGTCTTTGCCGCGACTCGATAGCAGATATACTGAGATGAAGTAGTCGAGTGATATTTTGCCCGGACCGGCCAAGATGATAAATAGGTAGATGCCTATAAACATGATGGGGAGATAACCCGGCTGTACGCTGTCGATAAGATGCGGACTGATGGTCTGCATATCTGCCAAAATGTAATGTTCGGCGATGAGCATCGATACTATTGGTGGCAGGGTGGCAAGGCGTGTCAGAAATCCTACCATGATCAGCAATGAGCACACCAACTCTATCACTATCATTACGATTAGCGATGTCTCTTGACTCATGCCGAGTGTGCCGGGAAATGTGGCACTCATTTGTTCGCAGTGCATCAAGTGTCGTATGCCGAATTGCATGAACATCACTCCTACAAACAAGCGCAGAAACAATCGCGCCAGATTGCTGTAGGTCTTGCCTGTGATTTTCAGAAACCATCGTTCGGTGATGATGCGTAGTCGTTTACCGCCTGTCATTGTCGTAGATCTATTTGATTAAACTTATTGCTCGTAATAGGGTGTCGATGTTTACATTCTTTGCCAAGATGCGATGCTCTTTGTTGAGCACGTAGATTGTAGGAGTAGAGCGGATGTCGTAGATGCTGTCGAGCTCTTCGGAGGCTCCTACTTCCCACGCGAATGGATAGTCTTTGACCATTGCTTTCCACTCGTCGGTAGGCTCGCCGATTGTCAGGGCTACGATCTTCAAGCGCCCGGCTTCTATAAGCGATGTGGTCTTGGCGTCGGCATCAAGTCGCAATTTTATCATCGAGCAATCTTCACATTCGGGGTCGTTGAAAAACAATACCACTACCTCGGCTTGGCAATCGTCGGTGTTGTGTTTCGCGCCATGACGTGTGGTGTAGTCGGCCGATGGTGCTGTCATCCCTTCTTGCGACTTGCTCAATATCTTGTAATGATGCTCGAAGCGCGCGCGATTGGCTGCCGGAAGTTTTTTGTTGCTGACGATTGGCTCAAGAAATTTCATATACAATTCGTCGCTCCAATACTCTGCGTTTTCGCCATAGAGTGCCTCTTCTGCCATATTGCCTACTGACAAAATGGCATCATTATTCCCTTTGACTTTTGTAAAGAGCTTTGTGATAGAATAATACACGGTGTCGGCTGTGGCGTGTGGCATAAATGAAATATAGTCTCTGAAAGCACTGTCCAATCGCTCCGGCTCTTTAAGCGCTTTTTTGATGTCACAATTCGCCCAAAAGTGCGATACGAGGTAATCTGTTCTGTCATAGAGAGTTGTGAGAGTGTCCGGTATTGCCGGATAGGGGAATAGCTTTTCTTGGGCTGTGGTCGTGAACGACAGTCCCATCATTATGAGTAGTGATATTATCGTTTTTTTCATATATGTTGCTGCTTTTGGCATAATATTTGAATTAACAAAGGTAGTGAAAGCATCGCGCAAATGCAAAAATCAGAGCGCCTATCTTTCTTAAAAACCTCGTTTTTATGAAAGTTTAGTCAAATGCTTTGATTTATGCATCCAACCTTAATGCTCGACCTTTGTTTTATGAAAAAGTGATTAACCATTAAATTAACCTATTTATGAATTACAACAACTTTACTATCAAAAGCCAAGAGGCTATTCAAAAAGCACTCCATTACGCCGAACTTATGAAAAATCAAGCCATTGAGCCTGTGCATCTTTTACGCGGCGTTATATTCATCGGAGAATCTGTATCAAATTTTATTTTCCGTAAGACGGGTGTTTCGTTCCAACAGATTAATAAGGCGCTCGAAAAAGAGATTTTTGCTCTGCCAAGGGTGTCGGAGGGGGCTGAGCCGTATTTGACTCGGCAGTCCAACGATGCTATTCAGCGAGCTATCGAATACACTAAGCGACTCGGCGATGAGTATGTGACGCTGGAGGCGTTGATGATGGGTATTTTCCTGTCCGACAATCCTGCCTCTAAGATTATGAAGGATGCCGGGATGACTCAGAAGGAGTTTGATGCGGCTATCGCGGAGTTGCGTAAGGGCAAAAAGGCTACTGCCGAAAGTGCCGAAGATACTTATAATGCGCTCTCGAAATATGCTATAAATCTTAATGAGCGTGCCCAAGAGGGTAAACTCGACCCTGTCATCGGTCGAGATGATGAGATACGTCGTGTGTTGCAAATCCTTAGCCGACGCACCAAAAACAATCCTATGCTCATTGGTGAGCCGGGTACGGGTAAAACTGCTATCGCTGAGGGACTTGCACAGCGTATTGTGCGTGGTGATGTGCCCGAAAATCTTCGCTCTAAACAGATATTTTCGCTCGATATGGGGGCATTGGTTGCCGGTGCCAAATATAAGGGCGAGTTTGAGGAGCGTCTCAAGGCGATTGTCAATGAGGTGACTCAGTCGGATGGCGAGATTATTTTGTTTATCGATGAGATTCACACTCTTGTCGGAGCCGGCAAGGGTGAGGGTGCGATGGATGCTGCCAATATTTTGAAGCCGGCGTTGGCGCGTGGCGAGTTGCGTAGCATCGGTGCTACTACACTCGATGAGTATCAGAAATATTTTGAAAAGGATAAGGCGCTCGAACGTCGTTTTCAAAAGGTGATGGTCGACGAGCCTGACGAGATGAGTGCTATCTCGATTTTGCGCGGACTGAAAGAGAGATACGAAAATCACCATAAGGTGCGTATCCTCGATGAGGCTATTGTGGCGGCGGTGCAGCTCTCGGAGCGTTATATTACCGATCGTTTCCTCCCCGACAAGGCTATTGACTTGGTCGATGAAGCTGCATCGAAGTTGCGTCTCGAAATTGACTCTGTGCCGCAGGCGCTCGACGAGATCTCGCGTAAGATTGCGCAGATGGAGATTGAGCGCGAAGCTATCAAGCGCGACGACGCGGAGTCGGAAAAGTTGCGGCTGCTCGAAAAGCAATTGGCTGAGTTGCGCGAGGAAGAGAAACTGTATAAAGCCAAGTGGCAATCCGAAAAGGAATTGATCAATCGGATTCAGCAAAATAAGGCTGATATTGAGCATCTTAACTTTGAAGCTGAGCGAGCCGAACGCGATGGCGACTATGCCAAAGTGGCTGAAATTCGCTACTCAAAGGTGCAAGAAAAGGTCAGCGAAAATGAGAAGATTCATGAGCAACTTTTGCAGATGCAAGGCGACAAGGCGCTCATCAAGGAGGTGGTCGATGCTGAGGATATTGCCGACATTGTGTCGCGTTGGACCGGCATTCCTGTCAACAAAATGGTGCAAAGCGAAAAGGATAAGCTGCTCCATCTCGAAGAGGAACTCCACATGCGTGTCATCGGACAACAGGAGGCTATCGCCGCGGTATCGGATGCTGTAAGACGTAGCCGTGCCGGACTTAACGACCCGCGCCGACCTATCGGCTCATTTATCTTCTTGGGTACTACGGGCGTGGGTAAGACGGAGCTGGCAAAGGCGTTGGCGGAGTACTTGTTCGACGATGAGAACATGATAACGCGTATCGACATGAGTGAGTATCAGGAGAAGCACTCGGTATCGCGTCTCGTTGGTGCGCCTCCGGGCTACGTTGGCTACGACGAAGGCGGACAACTCACCGAAGCGGTGCGACGCAAACCTTATTCGGTAGTGCTTTTTGACGAGATCGAGAAGGCGCATCCCGATGTGTTCAACATCTTGCTTCAAGTGCTCGACGATGGTCGTCTCACCGACAATAAGGGGCGTTTGGTCAACTTCAAAAACACCATCATCATTATGACCTCCAACATGGGGTCGGAGTTGATACGTCAGCGGCTTGCTTCGCTCGATAGGTCAAATCGTGATGAACTTATCGAGTCGACCAAAAACGACGTGGTGGAGATGCTCAAGCAGAATATCCGTCCCGAATTTCTCAACCGTATCGACGAGATTATCATGTTTACTCCGCTCAATGAGAGTGAGATACATCGCATCGTGGAGATTCAGATCGATGCCATCAAGCGTATGCTCGCCCATAGTGGGGTGTCGCTCGATGTCACTGAGGCGGCGCTCGATTTGCTCGCTCGCGAGGGCTACGATCCTGAATTTGGTGCGCGTCCCGTCAAGCGTGTGATCCATCGGTTGGTGTTGAATCAGCTGTCGAAAGATATTCTCGCCGAGAAGGTCGACCGCGACCATCCTATCATGATCGATGCCGATGCCTCAGGGTTGATATTCCGCAACTGATCTGTCGCTGAACTTATTGCGCCATCGGTTGTTTAGTAAAGTGAACTTATATTTTAATGTCAGGTATTATGAAAAAGTTACTTTTCTTATTGCTGGCACTACCGCTTGTGGTGGTGTCGTGCAGCGACGATGGCGACAATCTTCCGAAGGTCAGTCTGAGTGTCGACGGCTCGGGAGGTGTAGTTTCAGATGGTGTGATATATCTGCTTCAGGGCGACACTCTGAGCGTCGACAGCATCACTGTGGTGGCTGAAAATTCGACGCCGGGCGTGAGGATTGCTTCGGCTAACTACTTCTTGGACTACCGCCCGGTGTGGTCGACGGTGGTGGCTCCCTTTGCTTTCAAGTTAGACTCGGGTAAGATGTCGGTAGGTCGGCATCTGTTTGAAATTCAGTGCCCGATAGCAGCTGTGGGCTATGCTCCGGCAGTGGCTTTCATGTCCTATCAGGTCAGGGTGGTCGACGATGTGGCTGACATGCCTGTCGAGGGCGACTCTACGGCGGTGACCGGCGGCTACACCTTCCGCATAGAGGAGCGTTAAAAGAAAAAGTGAGCAATCCCATTGCTTGAACGAGATTGCTCACTTTTATGCTTATCGTTGCGACGATTATCCGTATTGGATGGTGCCGTCGGGGTTGCGATATTGGTCGAAGCTCTTTTCGTATTGATCCATGGCTCGAAGGCTCATACCCATAGAAGAGAATCCGCCATCGTGATAGAGGTTCTGCATAGTCACTTTCTTGGTGAGGTCGCTGAACATTACTATACAATAGTCGGCACATTCGTCGGCATTGGCGTTGCCGAGAGGCGACATGCGGTTGGCGAAGTCCATGAGCGATTCCATGCCTTTGACTCCGCTACCGGCAGTGGTCATTGTGGGCGATTGAGAGATGGTGTTGATGCGCACATGCTTTTCGCGACCATAGATGTAGCCGAATGAGCGAGCGATCGATTCGAGCAAAGCCTTTGCGTCGGCCATGTCATTGTAGCCGAAGAGGGTGCGTTGAGCTGCTACATAGCTGAGCGCTATGATGCTGCCATAGTCGTTGATGGCATCGAGCTTTTTGGCTACTTGTATCATCTTGTGGAATGATACGGCTGATATGTCGAGGGTCTTGTTGAGCAAGTCGTAGTCGAGGTCGTCGTAGAGACGCTTTTTGCGTACGTTAGGCGACATGCCGATGGAGTGAAGTACGAAGTCAATTTTGCCTCCGAGTATTTCCATTGATTTGGAGAATACCATTTCGAGGTCTTCAACGTTGGTTGCGTCGGCGGGAATGATTTCTGCATTCAATTTTTCACCGAGCTTGCTTACGTCGCCCATGCGCACTGCTACAGGCGTGTTGGTCAATGTGATAGTAGCACCTTCTTCAACAGCTTTTTCAGCTACTTTCCACGCGATACTCATGTCGTTGAGTGCGCCGAAGATGATGCCTCGCTTGCCTTTGAGTAAGTTGTAACTCATGAATTATAAATGATTATGATTATAGAATGATTATATCCACGGTGCAACATTACGCATTTTTTCTCGCTTTACGTAATTTTGTCCGAGTCAATGCTTCTCCGTCCGCTCACAGATGGCGCAGAAGACCACAGATTTTTTTTTGACATAAGAACATAAAGACATAAGGGTTGAGGTGATTTTGGGGTGATTTGTTGGCAATTATTAAGAAAATGGATAAATTTGTAGATGTCAAAACGTTATTATCATGAAAAAGTTGGTGCTACTCCCTATTATAATCTGTATCTGCCTTTTGGGCAACTCGCTTCTCGCCTCAACCGATGCTCTCTCAGACCCCGAACGCATCGCTAAAACGCATATCGGCTTGTCCTCTAATCAACTGGGCGACACAGCTCAAGCTACAGCATACTCAAAAGAAGCTTTCAAAAATTATGAAGAAGCAAAATATGCAGAGGCTATAAAATTAGAAACCGAGGCGTTGAAAATCCGCGAACGAGTTTTAGGTAAAAACCATTTGGAATATGCAACGTCGTTAGGTAATTTAGCTGCATATAATTCGTTGATTGGCAATTATTCCGAGTCGATAAAATTAGGAACGGAAGCGTTGGAAATTTTCGAGCAATTATTGGGTAAAGAGCATCCATATTATGCAATATCGTTGAACGGGTTGTCGGTATATAATTCGTATTTAGGAAATTATGCCGAGGCAGTAAGGTTGGGAACAGAGGCATTGGAAATACTCGAGCGAGTTGTGGGAAAAGAACATCCGGATTATGCTACATTGTTGAGTAATTTGGGTAGCTACAATTTAAAAATCGGAAATTATTCAAAAGCGATAGAATTGGAGACAGAGGCATTGGAAATCCGTGAGCAAGTGTTGGGTAAAGAAAATGAGGGTTATGCCACGTCGTTAGGTAATTTAGCTTCATATAATTCGTCGATTGGCAATTATTCAGAATCGATAAAATTAGGAACGATAGCGTTGGATATATTCGAGCGATTATTTGGTAGAGAGCATCCAGGCTATGTAACGTCGTTGAATAATTTAGCAGAGTACAATTCGTCAATAGGAAATTACGCAGAAGCGATTGATATGGAGACGGAGACATTGGGAATATGTCAGCGATTATTCGGTGAAGAACATCCATATTATGCCGCGTCGTTGAGTAATTTAGCGAGCTATAACTCGAAGATAGGGAATTATACGGAGTCGGTAAAATTGGCAACCGAAGCTATGAAAATCCGTGAGCAAGTTTTAGGGAAAGAGCATCCCGATTATGCCGCGTCGTTGAGCGATTTGTCGGTATATAATTCGTATTTAGGGAATTATGCCGAGGCATTAGAATTGGCAACCGAAGCTATGAAAATCCGTGAGCAAGTTGTCGGGAAAGAGCATCCTGATTATGTAGCATCGTTGAGTAATTTGGCTTCATGTAATTCGTATTTGGGGAATTATGCCGAGACATTGAAATTGGGGACAGAGGCATTGGAAATTTGTGAGCGAGTTTTGGGAAAGGGTCATCCTTATTATGCAACGTTATTGAGTATGTTGTCGATATATAATTCGTCGTTAAGAAATTTTGACGAGGCTATAAGATTGGAAACCGAAGCCATGAAAATCCGTGAGCAAGTTGTCGGGAAAGAGCATCTTGGATATGCCACGTCGTTGAGTAATTTGGCTTCATATAATTGGAATATAGGAAATTATACAGAGGCGGTAAGATTGGGGACAGAGGCATTGGAAATTAACGGACAAGTTTTAGAAAAGAGTTATCTACATAGTATATTGGCAAAAGAAAATTTGGGTTGGTATTGTTTTTATGCGAAAAATTTGCGAGTGGATAAGCATGCGCGGGAGGCGACGGAAGGGAATATGGCATTTATTAGGAAGATGTTTGGTGGAATGACTGGGTATGAGAGGGCGAATTTTTGGCGGACGAA